>NZ_JAIWJZ010000140.1:0-19624 GCF_020216105.1 Enterobacter sp. K16B | reverse complement strand
CCGGCCTACAAACCCCGTAGGCCCGTGCAAGCGAAGCGCCGCCGGGCAAGACATCAATGATAGGTCTTAATAATCTCCAGCACGCCGTTAATAATAAACTGCACGCCCATACAGACCAGCAAGAAGCCCATTAGACGGGAAATCGCCTCGATACCGCCCTTGCCTACCCAGCGCATAATCGCGCCGGAGCTGCGCAGAGAGATCCACACGATCGCCCCAATAATCGCAAAAATCAGCGGTGGCGCTACCGTCAGCACCCAGTCCGGGAAGGTTGAACTGTCACGCACCGTCGACGCGGAGCTGATAATCATCGCGATGGTCCCCGGCCCCGCCGTGCTCGGCATGGCAATCGGCACGAAGGCGATATTCGCACTCGGTTCGGTTTCCAGCTCTTCAGATTTGCTGGCCGCTTCCGGTGACTCATGGGCTTTTTGCGCCGGGAACAGCATACGGAAACCG
Organism: Enterobacter sp. K16B; assembly: GCF_020216105.1. NCBI lineage: Bacteria > Pseudomonadati > Pseudomonadota > Gammaproteobacteria > Enterobacterales > Enterobacteriaceae > Enterobacter > Enterobacter sp. K16B. The sequence goes on along the minus strand of NZ_JAIWJZ010000140.1, from coordinate 19,165 downwards.
ATAAAGGCGACAATCAGCCCCCCGGCAATACGCAAGCCGGGAATGGAAATCCCGAAGGTGTTCATCACCACCTGACCGGCGTAATACGCCACCATCATGATGGCGAAGACATATACGGAGGCCATCAACGACTGATGATTGCGCTCGGCGCTGTTCATGTTCCCTGCCAGTCCGAGGAAAAGCGCCACCGTCGTTAACGGGTTTGCCAACGGCAGCAAGACCACCAGCCCAAGGCTGATTGCTTTAAGTAAATCCAGCATAGTGTGTTGTTGTCCTTATCCATAGTTAACACCGCAATTATAGGGTGAAAAGGTGACATTCAGCCATCGTTGCAGCGTGACGATTATTTCCTGCCTGAAATGATAATCCTCAGTTATCTATCTGATTTGAAAGACCACAAAAAAAGTTCATGAAACGTTTTAGCAATTCGTGGCATCGGCTGATTCATTCAGTTGACTTATACTTGCCTGAGCAATAATATCTGCCGTGACTAACTACTTGCCAGGGCAACCATTGTGAAAAGCACCAGTGATATCTTTAACGACGTTGTTCCGCTGGGTCGTCTTATTCATATGGTAAATCAGAAAAAAGATCGCCTGCTCAACGACTATCTGTCACCGCTGGATATCACCGCGACACAGTTCAAAGTGCTGTGTTCCATTCGCTGCGAAGTGTGTATCACACCGGTTGAGCTGAAAAAGGTGCTCTCTGTCGATCTGGGTGCGCTCACCCGCATGCTCGATCGTCTCGTCTGCAAAGGATGGGTAGAACGAAGCCCTAACCCGAATGACAAACGCGGCGTACTGGTAAAGCTGACCAGCGATGGCGCGGCCATGTGCGAGCAATGTCATCAATTAGTAGGACAAACACTGCATCAGGAACTAACAAAAAACCTAACGGCAGATGAAGTGGCAACGCTTGAGCTTCTGCTCAAGAAAATTCTGCCGTAATCAGAAAAAAGAGGTATGACGATGTCCAGACGCAATACTGACGCTATCACCATTCATAGCATTTTGGACTGGATCGAGGACAACCTGGAATCGCCGCTCTCCCTTGAAAAAGTGTCAGAGCGTTCAGGTTACTCCAAATGGCACCTGCAACGGATGTTCAAAAAAGAGACCGGCCATTCATTAGGTCAATATATTCGCAGCCGCAAGCTGACGGAAATTGCCCAGAAGCTGAAAGAAAGCAATGAGCCGATCCTTTATCTGGCGGAGCGTTATGGATTTGAATCGCAACAAACCCTGACGCGTACGTTCAAGAACTATTTTGACGTGCCGCCTCATAAGTACCGCATCACCAGCGTACCCGGTGAATCCCGATACCTGTATCCGTTAAAACACTGTAGTTAATCATCGCCTGTAACAGACGTAACCGAGGAAATCATGAACGTTACCGCCTCCGCCGCCCTCGCCTTGCTGGTGCTCTTCTCCAGCCAGACCTTCGCGGAGCAAACCCCTCGTGCAACGCAGCAAAATAATCCTGATACGATGATTTTGCCGTCAGCACATGACCAGTCGCCTTATGATTTCAACCATATGGGTGCTGGTAGCGACAAATCCGACGAATTAGGCGTGCCTTACTATAATCAGCACCGCCTCTGATTCGTTTTTGCCCCGCCGATGCGGGGCTTTTTTCTTTCTTATCCCCGCACCCGCGCCGTCCGGCGCACGCGCAGGCCAAACACGTTGATGTACAGCCCGGCCATGATCAGCACCGCGCCAAGCAGCTGCAGGGCGCTCAGTTTTTCGTCCAGTAAAATAGCGGCACTGGCCAGCCCAACGACCGGCACCAGCAGCGACAACGGCGCCACGCGCCAGGTTTCATATCGCCCGAGCAGCGATCCCCAGATACCGTACCCGATAATCGTGGCGACAAACGCCAGATAGACCAGCGACAAAATGGTGATGAGGTCGATTTCAACCAGGCTCGTCAGCATCACTGCCGGACCGTCGAATATCAGGGACGCGACCATAAACGGTACCACCGGGATCAGCGCGCTCCACACGACCAGAGACATCACCTGCGGACGCGCCTCATGCTGCATGATCAGTTTGTTGAAAATATTCCCGCAGGCCCAGCTCAGGCCCGCGGCCAGCGTCAGCATAAAGCCGAGCAGCGCCACGTGCTGACCATTCAGGCTGGCCTCAATCAGCACCAGCACGCCAAACACCGCCAGCGTAATGCCCGCCAGCTGTTTTCCCTGCAGACGCTCGCCAAACACAAACGCCCCCAGAATGATGGTAAAGAACGCCTGCGCCTGTAACACCAGCGAAGCAAGCCCGGCGGGCATACCAAATTTAATGGCGCAGAACAGAAACGCAAACTGGCCAAAACTGATGGTCAGGCCGTAGCCCAGCAGCAGTTTAAAGGGGATTCTGGGACGGGCGACAAACAGCAGCGCCGGGAACGCCACCAGCATAAAACGCAAACCGGCCAGCATCAGCGGCGGCATGTTGTGCAAGCCCAGCTTGATGACCACAAAATTGAGTCCCCATACGATGACCACCAGCAACGCCAGCAGTCCGTCTTTACGCGTCATACCCTGCCCCTGAATTATTAATAATTTGTTAACAGTTCAAGGTAACAGAAAAAAGCGTGCCACGAGAAGATCATTAATTCTGGCAGTCAGGCGAAGCACTTACGGATAAATTGGGTGCTATACAAGGCCCTTATGTCGTGATACTCCTTTCAGGACACAACATAAAAAGCATAAGCATTTGTCGGGCAGGAATATGAAACCATCTCTCCGGCGCTCAACCGCAGCGCTGCTGGCATCGTCATTGTTATTAACCATTGGTCGTGGGGCAACGCTGCCGTTTATGACCATTTATCTCACGCGCGTCTACAGCATGAGCGTCGAGAATATTGGTTACGCCCTGACCGTGGCGCTGACCATTGGCGTGGTGTTCAGCCTGGGGTTTGGCATTCTGGCCGATAAGTTTGATAAAAAACGCTACATGCTGATTGCCATCGTGGCGTTTATCGCCGGGTTTGTGGCGATCCCGCTGGTGAATAACGTCACGCTGGTGGTGCTGTTCTTTGCGCTGATCAACTGCGCCTATTCGGTCTTTTCGACGGTGCTGAAAGCCTGGTTCTCCGACGTGCTGACCTCCAGTGAAAAAGCCCGCGTTTTTTCCCTGAACTACAGTTTCCTGAATATTGGCTGGACGATCGGGCCGCCCATTGGCACCCTGCTGGTCATGTACAGCCTGCAGCTGCCGTTCTGGCTGGCCGCTTTCTGCGCCGCGCTGCCGCTGGGGTTTATCCATTTCTTTGTGCAAAAAAGCGTGGCGTTAGACACCGCCGAAGAGCAGACGGCGTGGCAGCCGTCGGTCCTGCTGAAAGACCGCGCGCTCTTCTGGTACACGCTCTCCGGCCTGCTCGCGTCATACGTCGGCGGATCGTTCGCGAGCTGCATTTCGCAGTATGTTCTGGCCGCACATGCGGACAGTGATTTCGCCGAAAAGGTGGTCGCGGTGGTGCTGCCCGTCAACGCCGCCGTGGTGGTGACGCTGCAGTACGCACTCGGTCGCAAGATCTCAGCCAGCAATATTCGTCCGTTGATGACCGCCGCCACGCTGTTTTTTATCGTCGGTCTGGCTGGCTTTATGCTCTCCGGGGAAAACCTGATTTACTGGGGCATTGCTGCCGCCATCTTTACGCTGGGTGAGATTATCTATGCGCCGGGTGAATACATGCTGATCGACAATATCGCCCCGCCGGGGATGAAAGCCAGCTACTTCTCCGCCCAGGCGCTCGGCTGGCTCGGCGCGGCGGCCAACCCGATGATCACCGGTATTATCCTGACGAACCTGCCGCACTGGTCGTTGTTTGTGATAATGATGGCCGCGATTATTGTGGCGTGGCTGATGATTTTGCGTGGGATGAGCGTCAAGGCATGGTGCGAGTCACCCAAAGCGGCGTAGCGAATATAGGCCGGGTAAGGCGAAGCCGCCACCCGGCAAAAGCAACATCAACGGCCTAGTGGTGCAACATCTCCTCCACCACCTGCTGTTTGTACATCTCGTTCGGATAATAGGTCGGCCAGTTATCCATCTCCTTCAGCAGCGCCTCCTGGGAAGTGTTGCCCATGAAAATATGAAAATGTGAAGAGGCCTTCGGCGCGATGGTGTGGTCGCTGAACTGCACAAACTTCGGCGCCTTGCTGCTGGCGTCCTGACACTCAAACAGATAGCGAACGCCCTTTTTTCCGGACGCGTAAGTCAAAATTTTGTAGCCGCTGTAGTCATAACGACAGCTGCTGACCGTTTTGCCTTTATGGAATTCCATCACGTTATTTTCGATGCCGATGGCATCCACATCGGTTGCATACCCCGTGCGGTAGTAGGCTTTCACCTGATCAAAGGTTTTGCTTTTATCCTGCTGCGCTTTCTTCCTGAAGACCGGATCCAGCGAGCCATCCAGCAGGAACGGATAGACGGACTGCCAGGTGCCGTCCCAGTCGGACAGTTTTCTGTCCTTAACATCGTTGTCCTCAAAGACGCCATTCGCCGCCTTCTGTTCCGCTTCGCTCATCGCGTGACCGTGCGAGTGGGCAAACAGCTGGCCGCTGACCAGCAGCGCCCCCAGCGTTATGGCAAATTTTCCAATATGTGCAGCCAACATAACACCCTCATTCCGTTTTATCAGAGCGAGAATGTTATAATATAACATTTCAAATCGCAACCAGCCCGCGAACGCCCTCCTGCTCCATGTTTTCACCCCGTCCACGCTGAATGATGGTGCCGCGTGACATCAGCAGGTAGCTGTCCGCCAGGTCGGCGGCAAAGTCATAAAACTGCTCAACCAGCAGGATCGCCATATCCCCTCTGTCTGCCAGCTGGCGGATCACCTGGCCAATCTCCTTAATCACCGAAGGTTGTATGCCTTCGGTGGGTTCATCGAGGATCAGCAGCTGCGGACGGCTCGCCAGCGCGCGACCAATCGCCAGCTGCTGCTGTTGACCACCGGAGAGATCGCCCCCGCGCCGGTGTTTCATCTCTTTGAGTACCGGGAACAGCTGCCAGATCTCCTCCGGTACCTGCTTCGCCTCGCGGGCGGGAAAGCGCGACAGCCCCAGCAGCAGATTCTCCTCCACGGTCAGACGCGGAAAAATCTCACGGCCCTGGGGGACGTACGCCACGCCCGACTGCACCCGCTGGTGCGGCTTGCTGTGGGTGATCGTTTTCCCCTGCCAGATGACCTCCCCGGTTTTCGCCGGGATCAGCCCCATCAGGCACTTCAGCAGCGTGGTTTTCCCCACGCCGTTGCGCCCCAGCAGGCAGGTAACTTCCCCGGTGACCGCCTCAAAGCTCACGCCGCGCAGGATATGACTGCCGCCGTAATACTGATTCAGTTCGTTGACCTGTAACATTCCCTCTCCTTAACGTCCCAGATAGACCTCAATCACCTGCTCGTTGGCCTGCACCTCACGAAGCGAACCTTCCGCCAGCACGCGCCCCTGATGCAGCACCGTCACGTGGTCAGCGATGGTTTCCACAAAGCCCATGTCGTGCTCCACCACCATCAGGGAGTGCTTGCCCGCCAGCGTCCTGAACAACTCCGCGGTATACTCCGTTTCCGCATCGGTCATCCCGGCGGCGGGCTCGTCCAGCAGCAACAGATGCGGGTCCTGCACCAGCAGCATACCAATTTCCAGGAACTGTTTTTGTCCGTGGGAAAGCAGTCCGGCCCGGCGGTCCCGCTCGTTGCTGAGCCGCAATAAAGCCAGCATCTCATCAATGCGATCGCGCTGCTCACCGTTGAGCGTTGCCCGCAGGCTGGCCCAGACGGATTTATCAGTTTTCATGGCGATCTCCAGGTTTTCCCACACCGTCAGCGCTTCAAAGACCGTGGGTTTCTGGAATTTTCGGCCTATTCCCTGGCGGGCAATCGCCGCAGGCTCCAGCGTGGTAAGATCGATCGTCTGATCGTAAATGGCGCGCCCGCTTTTCGGTCGCGTCTTGCCGGTGATGACGTCCATCAGCGTGGTTTTACCGGCCCCGTTGGGGCCAATCACGCAGCGCAGTTCGCCTACGCCGATATTCAGCGAGAGATCGGTCAGCGCCTGAAAACCATCAAAACTGACGTTGATGGATTCAAGCTGCAGTACCGGGTCGGTCTGTTCGCGGTAACGATCGCCGGGCAACTGGCGGGTGAATAACCCTTCGGCTGGCTGCATTATTTCTCTCCCTTACGAAACAGGCCGTAGACGCCGCGCGGCAAAAACAGCGTGACGGCGATAAAAATCAATCCCAGAAACAGCTGCCAGTATTCCGGCATCGCGACGGTGAAAAGGCTCTTTGCCCCGTTGACCAGCGCCGCGCCAATGACCGGCCCCACCAGCGTGCCGCGCCCGCCAAGCGCGACCCAGATGGCGGCCTCTATCGAGTTCGTCGGCGACATTTCGCCGGGGTTAATAATGCCCACCTGCGGGACATACAGCGCCCCGGCCAGGCCGCACAGCACCGCGGAGAGCGTCCACACCAGCAGCTTGAACCCGCGCGGATCGTATCCGCAAAACGTCAGGCGGTTTTCGGCGTCGCGAACGGCAGTGAGAATGCGGCCAAACTTGCTCTTCGCCAGCGCAAACCCGATGCCCAGCGCCAGGAGCAGCAACAGCACGGTTGCCAGAAACAGCGCAATACGCGTGGTCGTCTCCGTTACCGCAAAACCCAGCAGCGTGGTGAAGCCGGTAAAGCCGTTATTGCCGCCAAAACCGGTTTCGTTGCGAAAGAACAGCAGCATCCCGGCATAGGTCAGCGCCTGAGTCATGATCGAGAAATAGACCCCTTTGATCCTGGAGCGGAAGGCAAACCAGCCAAACACCAGCGCCAGCAGCCCCGGGACCATCACAATCAGCACCAGCGCCCAGGCAAAATGCTGGGTACCCCACCAGAACCACGGCAGTTCGCTCCAGGAGAGAAACGACATAAACGCCGGCAGACCGTCACCCGCCGCCTGGCGCATCAGGTACATGCCCATCGCGTAGCCGCCAAGGGCGAAGAAGATGCCATGCCCCAGGGACAACATACCGGCGTAGCCCCACACCAGATCCAGCGCCACCGCCACAATGGCATAGCAGAGGATCTTACCGAGCAGCGTCAGCATCCAGGTTGACAGCGCCAGCGGATGCGTCGCCGGCAGTAAGGCGAAAAACGGCAGTATCAGCAGGCACACCACCAGCAGGCTGCCGGCAATCTGCGTTGTGCGTGGCGCTTTGCGCGCCAGCGTTAAGGTCAGCGGCTGGCTCATCAGTCAATCACCCTCCCTTTCAGCGCAAACAGCCCCTGAGGGCGTTTCTGAATAAACAGCACGATCGCCACCAGAATCAAAATTTTACCCAGCACCGCCCCCATCTGCGGTTCAAGGATTTTATTGAAGATCCCCAGACCAAACGCCGCGGCCACGCTGCCTGCCAGCTGGCCTACGCCACCGAGAACGACCACGAGGAACGAGTCGATAATGTATCCCTGACCGAGCTCCGGCCCGACGTTCCCAAGCTGGGAAAGCGCCACGCCGCCCAGACCGGCAATGCCTGAGCCCAGCCCGAACGCCAGCATGTCGACGCGCCCGGTCGGCACCCCGCAACAGGCGGCCATGCTGCGGTTTTGCGTCACCGCCCGCACGTTCAGCCCCAGACGGGTTTTATTCAGAATGAGCCAGGTGAAGAACAGCACCAGCAGCACGAAGCCCAGCACCACGATGCGGTTCCACGGCAGGGTCAGGTTGGCAAAAACCTGCACCCCGCCGGAAAGCCATGCCGGGTTAGCTACCTCCAGGTTCTGCGCACCAAACGTCATGCGCACCAGCTGGATAAGCATCAGGCTGATCCCCCACGTCGCCAGCAGCGTTTCCAGAGGACGACCGTACAAATGACGGATCACGGTGCGCTCCAGCACCATCCCGATGCCCGCCGTCAGGCAGAAGGCGACCGGCAGCGCGATGACCGGATAAAGCGCCAGCCACTGAGGAGCAAGCCCGGCCATTGTCTGCTGCACCATCCATGTGGCATACGCCCCCAGCATCAGCATCTCGCCGTGGGCCATATTAATCACGCCCAGCAGGCCGTAGGTGATGGCAAGCCCCAGCGCCGCCAGCAGCAGCACCGACCCCAGCGACAAGCCCATAAACGCCTGGCCCAGCAGATCGCCCCACATCAGACGGTGCTGGATCTGGCGAAGGCTCTCCTGCGCGGCTGCGCGAACCCCGGCGTCAGGCTCGGTCTGTGTCTGGGTAAACGGAGTCAGCCTGGACGCCACGTCCGGATCGTCGGACTGCCCGAGCCGTTCGACTGCCGTGCGACGGATTTCAGCCTGCGGGCTGGTCAGCTGGAGATTCGCCACCGCCAGTAACAGCGCCTGACGCGCCACCATGTCCGTTTCATCCGTCAACCGTTTTTCCAGAAAGGCGAGCATGCCTGGCTGGGCATCGCGCTGGAGCTGGCGCGCCGCTGCGCGCCTTTCGGTGACACTGTCACTCACAAGCTGATGGGTGGCGATGGCCGTCGCAGCGAGCACCCGCAGCCGGTTCGTCAGACGAACGGCTTTGGTTGGCCCCGCTGCTGCCTGGCTTTCGCCCAGCGGGATGATGTCGCCATTGCGTTGTGCAAAAGCGTGCTTTTGCGTATCAACAAAGAGGTTTTCCTGTTGCAGCGCCTGCAGCAGCGGCAACCTTGCCGCCTCCGGCGAGGCGGCCCACTGCGTCAGCAGTTCCGCCTGCTGGCTCCGACTGGCGGCAACAAAACGATCGGCATCCGATGCCTGCGCCATCCCTGGCAGCAGTCCGGTAAGCCATACAAGCGCGACGATCGTGCGTATGAAGTTCATGGCTTTCTCCCTGCGGGAATGGCTTAGTTGCTGGCGGTTTTCATCGGCTGATCGGGCTTTTTGTCATTCCCGGCGATGAACGGGCTCCACGGCTGGGCACGTACCGGCTGTTCCGTCTGCCACACCACGTTAAACTGACCGTTGCCTTCGATTTCGCCGATCATGACCGGCTTGTGCAGGTGATGGTTGGTGGCATCCATCGTGAGCGTAAAGCCAGACGGCGCCTTAAAGGACTGACCGGCCATTGCCGCACGTACTTTATCCACATCGGTGGTGCCCGCTTTCTCCACCGCCTGCGCCCACATATGGATGCCCACGTAAGTGGCTTCCATCGGGTCGTTGGTCACCACGGTATCGGCGTTCGGCAGCTTGTGCGCTTTGGCATAGGCTTTATAGTCCGCCACGAAGGCCTGGTTGGTTGGGTTATCAACGGATTCAAAGTAGTTCCACGCCGCCAGGTTGCCCACCAGCGGTTTGGTGTCAATGCCGCGCAGCTCTTCTTCTCCCACGGAGAACGCCACAACCGGCACGTCGGTCGCTTTCAGCCCCTGGTTCGCCAGCTCTTTGTAGAACGGAACGTTGGAGTCGCCGTTGATGGTCGAGACCACGGCAGTTTTGCCGCCGGCAGAGAATTTCTTAATGTTGGCGACAATGGTCTGGTAGTCGCTATGACCAAACGGGGTGTAAACCTCTTCGATGTCTTTATCCTCCACCCCTTTGGAATGCAGGAACGCGCGCAGGATCTTGTTGGTGGTGCGCGGGTAGACGTAGTCCGTGCCCAGCAGGAAGAAGCGCTTCGCCGCGCCGCCGTCTTCACTCATCAGGTATTCCACCGCCGGGATAGCCTGCTGGTTCGGCGCCGCACCGGTATAGAAGACGTTCGGTGACATCTCCTCGCCTTCATATTGCACCGGATAGAATAGCAAACCGTTCAGCTCTTCAAAGACGGGCAGAACGGACTTTCGCGAGACCGACGTCCAGCAGCCGAACACCACCGCCACCTTATCCTGACTTAACAGCTGGCGCGCTTTCTCGGCAAACAGCGGCCAGTTTGAGGCCGGATCCACCACCACCGGCTCCAGTTTCTTACCCAGCACGCCGCCTTTCGCGTTGATCTCATCGATGGTCATCAGGGCGACATCTTTCAGCGGGGTTTCGGAGATGGCCATCGTGCCGGAGAGGGAATGCATGATCCCCACTTTGATGGTATCGGCCGCCTGCACGCCAAAACTCATTCCCATAGCAACGACAGACGCAGACAATGCAAAGGCTTTTAATAAAGTACGACGGTGCATATTTTCACTCCTGAAAAAGAACGCTGTGCGAAGACGTCCGTTACGGCGTGGACGCGGAAATAAATGTCTCAGCGAAGCAGGAGCAAAAAAGATGCCAGAATGGAGAAAGCGTGAATGCAGGGGCTGAAGCGCAGGATGTAAAGAGAACGTCTCAGAATGGCACAGCGCTGCACTTTAATAATGCAGCGCTGAAAAAGCGGGTTTACCAGACTTCACTGGCGATCTGCGTCACCAGGCGGATTTTGTCCCACTGCTGGGTTTCGCTCAGGCTGTTTCCCTCTTCGGTAGAAGCAAAGCCACACTGCGGGCTGAGGCAAATTTGCTCTTTCGCCACGTATTTCGCCGCTTCTTCCACACGCGCCTTCACCCCTTCCGGGTTTTCCAGCTCGCCATTTTTGGTGGTGATAAGCCCCAGCACCACCTGCTGCTTGCCCGGGCGGACAAAGCGCAGCGGCGCGAAATCCCCGCTGCGGTCGTTATCATATTCCAGGAAGAACGCGTCAACGTTAACCGTCCCGAACAGCACTTCCGCCACCGGCTCATAGCCGCCTTCGGAAATCCAGGTTGAGCGGAAGTTACCGCGGCAGACATGCAACCCGATGGTCAAATCGTCCGGTTTGCCCTCCAGGGCCTTGTTCAGCACGCGGGCATAGATACGCGCCAGCTCGTCGGGGTCATCGCCGCGCTCGCGGATCTGACGGCACTGGTCATCCGAGCAGAGATAGGCCCAGACGGTGTCATCCAGCTGCAGGTAACGGCAGCCTGCGTCATAGAAGGCCCGAATGGCGTCGCGCCAGGTGGTCGCCAGATCGTCGAAATAAACCTTCAGGTCCGGATACACCGTCGCGTCTATGTCTTTACGACCGCCGCGGAAATGCAACACGCTCGGGCTCGGAATGGTCATTTTCGGCTCGGCGCTCCCGCTGATGCTTTTCAGATAACGAAAGTCCTCCAGCATCGGATGCTCGCCAAAGCCCAGCTTGCCGGTGACGCGCACGCCGTGAGCTTTAGTTTGCACACCGTTGAACTGAATGCCCTGCTGCGCATCGTAACGCTCTACGCCCTGCAGACCGTCGAAGAAATCAAAGTGCCACCAGGCGCGCCGAAACTCACCGTCGGTGACCACATTCAGCCCACACGCACACTGCTGCTCAACGACATGGCGGATAGCGTCGTTTTCAATGGCGCGAAGCTGCCCGGCGTCAATTTCGCCGCTGGCAAATTTCTGGCGAGCCTGTTTGATGGCATCCGGGCGTAAAAAGCTGCCGACTACATCGGCGCGGAACGGGGCGTGGTGTCGTTGCATGGAAATCTCCTCAGTCTGCCGGTGATAATTGCCCGCAGTGATAATTCATCTCTTGAAGTTTTAGACTTCTGGATGTCTAAATGTCCAAAAAAGATGTCATACCTGCTTTATCCCGGCAAACGAGAAAATTTCACGGGTGATGAAAAAAATTCATCTTCACAGCGCGGCAGCGGTTTCGCTGCTGGCAAAGGCGTACTTTTCATCTTCCCAGCCGGTGATCCCGCCGAGCATAATTTTGACCGGCAGCCCGAGACGCGCCAGCTTCAGCGCGGCTCTGTCCGCACCGTTACAGTGTGGTCCGGCGCAGTAGACGACAAACAGCGTGCCTTCAGGCCACTGGGCCATGCGCCCGGCGGTAATCTGACTCCACGGCATGTGCACTGCGCCGGGGACGTGACGGCGGGCAAACTGCTCCGGGCCGCCGACCACATGAAGCAGCACGAAGTCCTGCTCCTGGTTAACGATGGCATGATGCACATCGGCACAATCGGTTTCGACGCTCAGACGGCGCAGAAAATGGGTGACGGCTTCCTGCGGCTCGGCAGCCGGAAATTCAGTAACATAGCTCATGATCCTTCCTCATCTTTGGCGTTTGTGTTAACACTACTCTATCCACAAATTCAGCCGGTGAATGCGCTCACGTATGCCAGAAAACAGCAAAAAGATGACAAACTTAAGACAGCATCCCCGCCCGAAGGTGGTGGTGCTGGCCTATGACGGTCTGTGTACCTTCGAATTCGGCGTGGCGGTGGAGATCTTCGGCCTGCCGCGCCCCGAGCTCGGCGACAACTGGTACCGTTTTGCGGTGGCGAGCGTGGATAGCGGTGAACTGCGGGCGACGGGCGGGATCCGTATCATTACCGATGGCGATCTCTCCCTGCTTGAATCTGCCGATCTGATCGTGGTGCCGGGCTGGCGGGGGCTGGAGTCACCGGTTCCGGAGACGCTCTGCCACGCGTTACGCCAGGCCAGCGCGCGGGGCTGTCAGCTGTTGTCCATCTGTTCAGGCGTGTTTGTGCTGGCCGCGTCGGGGCTGCTGAACGGACGTAAAGCCACAACGCACTGGCGTTATATTGACGCACTTAAAGCCCGTTACCCTGATATCGAGGTGGTTGAGGATGTGCTCTACCAGGACGAAGGCGATATTCTGACCTCCGCAGGCAGTGCGGCGGGGATCGATCTCTGTCTGCATGTCGTGCGACGGGATTATGGCATGGAAACCGCCAACAGCGTGGCGCGCCGGCTGGTTATTCCGCCACACAGGGATGGTTCGCAGCCGCAGCAGCTGAGCCGCCCGGTGGCGCAATTGCGGGAAAGCCAGCGACTTGGCCAGCTGTTTGATTTTTTGCACAAGCATCTTAATGAAGCGCACAGTGTCGACTCACTGGCGCGTCGGGTTGGGATGAGCCAGCGCACCTTTCTGCGTCGCTTCGAGGCGGCGACGGGAACCACGCCAGCCCGCTGGTTACTCCATGAGCGCCTGTTGCGGGCGAAAGATTATCTGGAAAGCAGTCGGTTAAGCATCGACAGCATTGCTGAACAGACCGGATTTGGTCAGGCATCGACGCTGCGTCATCATTTTCGCCAACAGTTCGCGCTTTCCCCGGCCCAGTATCGCAAACAATTTTCACGTCCGGATGCTGTTCGCTAAGGAGCCAGTCCGGACATCGGCATTTACGATTAACAAGGGAGCACCTGATGGTCACCACCCACGTTTTTATCGCCGTCAGTCTTGATGGCTACATCGCCCGGGAGAATGACGATATTGACTGGTTATTGCAGCGCGACGATCCGACCGAAGACCATGGCTATACGGCGTTCATTGCGGACAAAGAGTGGATCGTCATGGGGCGCGGAAGCTATGAGAAGGTGGTGACCTTTGACACCTGGCCGTATGACAGGCCGGTGCTGGTGCTCTCCCGACAGCTGGCCGACACGCCCGTGCCGGAGGCGCTGAAGGGCAAAGTGCAGTTCTCCCGCCGTGCGCCAAAGGAGGTACTGGACGATCTGGCGGCGCAAAATGTCCATCGCGTCTATCTCGATGGTGGGCAGGTCATACAGTCGTTCCTGCGCGAAGGACTGGTGGCCGATATGGTGATTACTACCGTTCCTGTCCTGCTTGGCTCGGGAAAACCGCTGTTTGGCACCCTTCCACGGGATATCGATTTGATACTGGTATCCAGCCGCAGCTTCCCTTCGGGCCTGGTACAGTCGCACTATCGGGTCACGACATAACGCGGGTAGCGCCACTGCTGGCAAAAAAAAACCGCCATTATCTGGCGGTAAATGCTTGCATGGATAGATTTGTATTTTGGTCTCTACGTCCCGACACGTCATGGCCGGGCAGCGGATCCCCTACAACCTATCACTCTTTATCTCAACGAACCTTAAACAGCCCTGTTAACCCGCCTGGGTATTGATTTGCAAATAACGCATCAGGCCCTGCTCAGCGCTTTGTCTGGCATCATCATTGATGGCCTCAAGATAAAACGAACGCGACACGCCATAAGGCGCTTTTTCGGACGGATAGACCGCAAACTGGAATGTTTTTCCGCGCGTCTTGTGGGTGCAGTCTAATTCCCAGCGTTCGTCGTTAATTTTGATGCTATTACAATCAACGCGTCCATAATCGCTGGTTAAATATGATCCTACGCGAGCTTCTGCAGAGTGAATATATTCAGGTGCGTCATTACTGACATAACGAGCGCCAGCCGCGGCCCCTGCTGCAACCACCACAAGCGCCAACACCATTATTTTTTTCATTTATTAAGACCCGTTCCTTAGCCAGAGAATTCTTATTATATAGGATTTATCTCTAAAATTATTGTCCAGTTTTATACCAGAAATGGCGGTTTATCGGCGGTATCTCAATTTTAAGAAAAGTCTCAATATGGTGTTAATTCGACAAAACCTGACAATGGCTTTGCGTTAATTTGAATTTTTGAATAATAACATAATGCAATTATTGCCATGATAGTCCGCGTTCTTATTCTGTGGTGAAGAGATAATGAGAAAAGGCCTGGCACTGGTGATGTTGCTCTGCGCCCTGTTTTCGGGGCAGCTTATGGCGGGGCACAAAGGACATGAATATATTTGGGTGAAAAACGTGGAACATCAGCTTCGTCATGAAGCCGACAGCGACGAATTGCGAAGCGCGGCGGAAGAGTCGGGGGAGGGTTTGCGCGAGCACCACCTGTGGCAGAAATCGCGCAAACCGGACACGCACGTTCGGTAATTAGCTGCCCTTGCGTTTCGGCAGGGTTTTCATCAGGTCATCCGGGCTGACGGACGCCACAATACTGCCGGGCGGTGGCATTTTGAAGATGTGGTTTTTCATCTTGCCAATCACATGCATTTCGCAGGGACGACAGTCAAATTTAAGGGTCAGGACTTCGTCTCCGTTTACCAGCTGCATCGGGGTGGCCTTCCAGCTTTTGATATTCCCTTTCGCCTGCTTCGGACACAGGTTGAAGGCAAAGCGCAGGCAGTGCTTGGTGATCATCACCGGCACATCGCCCTTCTCTTCATGCGCTTCATACGCCGCGTCGATCAGCTGCACGCCGTGACGATGGTAGAACTCACGAGCTTTATGGTTGTAGACGTTGGCAAGGAAGGACAAATGCGTATCCGGGTAAACGGGCGCAGGGACGGTTTCAGCTTTACGGCTGCCGCGCGGATAGTGCGCCAGGCGTGCCGCATCCAGCATCTCTGCCGTTTCACGGCGGAACGAATTAAGCAGGCTGTTCGGCACGAACAGCGCGTCCGGCAGATTCACCTCGATGGTGCGGGCGTAGTAAATCGTCTGCCCCAGCTTCGCCACGCCTTCCTTCAGGTTGTTAAGCGCTTTTTCGGCGTTATTGGCCACCTCGAACAGACCGTCGAGCGTGTGGGTCACGCTGATGCCATCTTCACAGGTCATGGTCAGAATCAACTGCTCTTCCCAGCCGCCCAGTTCAATATCCACCGCAATGCGGCGTTCGCTGGAGGTTTTCAGCAGCGCCTGCTGCCAGTTATGATCGAGGTTACGGTTAAGCGCCGCGTTTGGTCGCGCTTTGTAGAGATCGGCCGGCATTTCATTCGGCCAGACGCGGTAGCGATTTTCGCCGGTTTTCTCCACCGTATTGGCGCGGAAGCCCACCACTTCACGCTTGATCATCACGTTAAGGCCATCACCGTTCGCCAGCGGCTCTGTCACTTCAACATCCAGGTGATCCTTCGCCACTTTCAGCACTTCACCGACCGGTAAACCGATAAACTTCGGGGAATCAAACGCGCCGATATCCCCTTTGCGGGCATTGACAAAATAGTCCGTGCTGCCGCGGTGGAAGGTTTTGTCCGTCGACGGAATAAAGAAATGCTCGGTGCGGCCGGCCGACGCGCGCGCCAGGTCACCGCGGTCTTCAATAATTGCATCCAGCATCTGGCGATAGTGCGCGGTGATGTTCTTCACGTAGCTCATATCTTTGTAGCGCCCTTCAATCTTGAAGGAGCGCACGCCTGCGTCAATCAGCGCGCCCAGGTTGGCGGTCTGATCGTTATCCTTCATGGAGAGCAGATGTTTTTCGAACGCCACGACGCGGCCCTGATCGTCTTTCAGGGTATAGGGCAGACGGCAGGCCTGAGAACAGTCGCCGCGGTTGGCGCTGCGGCCCGTTTGCGCGTGGGAAATGTTGCACTGACCGGAATAGGCGACGCACAGTGCGCCGTGGATAAAGAACTCAATGGTTGCGTCTGTCGCCTGGTGGATATCGCGGATCTGATTCAGGTTCAGTTCGCGTGCCAGAACGATCTGCGAAAAGCCAACGTCGGAAAGAAACTTCGCCTTCTCTACCGTGCGGATATCACACTGGGTACTGGCATGCAGTTCAATGGGGGGAATATCCAGCTCCAGCACGCCCATGTCCTGCACAATCAGGGCATCGACGCCGGTCTGGTAGAGATCGGTAATCAGACGCTGTGCAGGCTCCAGCTCATCATCATGAAGAATGGTGTTCAGGGTGACGAACACCTTCGCCCCGAAACGGTGGGCGAACGGCACCAGTTCAGCAATATCGCTCAGGCTGTTGCTGGCGTTATGGCGGGCACCGAAGCCAGGGCCGCCAATGTAGACGGCGTCTGCGCCATGAAGGATCGCTTCACGGGCAATGGCGGCGTCGCGGGCCGGGCTTAAAAGTTCAAGATGATGGGATTGCAGGCGCATACTTCGTCGTTATCCGTTATGGTCAAAATGGCGGCTATTGTAGTCAGAAGTATGCGTCAGCGAAACAGTTTTGCGTAGCCTTAGCGGGGATAATGGATCAGCGAATGAAAATGCACCGGCCGGTCGCTGCTGTTACGGTATGCGTGCGGTTTATCACCGGCAAAACGCACGCCTGAATCGGCAGAAAGGGTCTGCCACTGCCCCTCAAGTTTCATCTCCAGCTCACCGCTGATCACCACCACATGTTCAATCACCCCCGCTTCATGCGGCGTGGACTCGCTCAGCGCGCCGGGTGCCAGGGTAATGGAGAAATGATCAAACTTCAGCGTTTCGTCCCACGGAAACAGCGGTTTCACCACCATCGCCTGCTGCTGCGGGTCAAAGACGGCCTGCCGGTCCGCCTCCGGGGTGATAAACGCGGAGAACGGTACGTTCAGTCCGGTGGCGATTTTCCACAGTGTCGACACCGTCGGGCTGGACTCATTGCGCTCAATTTGCCCGAGCATGGCTTTTGATACACCGGTCTCGTCCGCGAGCTTCGACAAACTCCAGCCGCGCGCCTGGCGCAGCGTTTTTAGTGTTGTTGCAAGATGCAGTGTGATGTCCATGTTCCCTCCTGGTGATGACCAGCATACCACTTGTACGCTATAACGCACAGTGTTACCTTATTCCGGACGTTATAACGCACAACGGAGTTCCCATGCGCCCTTCCTCTCATTTCATTCCCGTCACGCTGGCGGGCTTCGTCGCCGTTCTGGTGGGTTACGCCAGTTCTGCCGCCATTATCTGGCAGGCCGCTGCCGCAGCGGGTGCCAGCGCACAGCAGATCGCAGGCTGGATGACCGCCCTGGGAATAGGGATGGGCGTCAGCACGCTGGCGCTTTCCTGGTGGTATAAAGCGCCGGTGCTTACCGCCTGGTCCACGCCCGGTGCCGCGCTGCTGGCCACCAGCCTGCACGGGGTCACGCTGGCGGAAACCATCGGCGTGTTCATCTTTGCCAACGCGCTTATCCTGCTCTGCGGCATCACCGGGTTATTCGCCCGGCTGATGAAGCTGATCCCCCATTCCCTTGCCGCCGCCATGCTGACGGGTGTGCTTTTGCAGTTTGGCCTGCATGCGTTTGCGCATCTTGAAGGGCACTTTTTGCTGTGCGGCAGCATGATTGCGGCATGGCTGCTGGCAAAAGCGCTGGCCCCGCGTTATGCCATCGTGGTCACGCTGCTGGCAGGCGGTATTGTGGCATGGATAAGCGGTGACGTTGTCACCGACAGGCTAACCCTCTCCCTGGTGATGCCTGAATTTGTTGCGCCCACGTTCACCTTCACCAGCCTGGTCAGCATTGGCGTACCCTTCTTCCTCGTGACCATGGCCTCGCAAAATGCGCCGGGGTTCGCCACGATGAAAGCGTCGGGATATCCGCTGGCGGTCTCCCCGCTCATCATCGCGACGGGTGGACTGGCGCTGCTGTTTTCGCCGTTTGGCGTCTTTTCCATCTGCATAGCGGCGATAACCGCCGCCATTTGTCAAAGCCCGGATGCCCACCCGGATGCGGATAAGCGCTGGCTGGCAGCCATTGCCGCTGGCGGGTTTTATCTGCTGGCGGGGATTTTCGGCGGCTCCATTACCGGGTTGATGGCCGCCCTGCCGCTTAGCTGGATCAAGACGCTGGCCGGTCTGGCGCTGCTGGGAACCATCAGCGGGAGTTTATATCAGGCATTACATCACGAAGCGGAGCGCGACGCGGCCATCGTCACGTTTCTGATGACCGCAAGCGGCGTCACGCTGATGGGGATTGGTTCGGCATTCTGGGGACTGGTGTTGGGCGGCCTGTGCTATGCCCTGTTCTCACGCGCTCGCCGCACGTAGCTGTGAGGGTGTCATGCCCGTCACGCTGCGAAAGCGGTTGCTGAAGTGGCTGGCGGAGTTAAACCCGCAGGCCAGCGCAATGTCCGTCAGCGGCATGGAGGTATGCTGCACCAGCTCTTTCGCTTTGACCATTCGCCTGTGCATCACATATTGATGAGGCGCCAGCCCCGTCGACTGGCGAAACATGCGGGCAAAATGGTATTCGCTGAGGGCGGCCTGCGCCGCCAGTTCGGCCAGCGTCAGGGGCTGCCCCAGATTCTCTTCGATAAAGGCCAGCACGTTGCGCAGAACAAACGGCGATAACCCGCCGGTGACGACCGGCAGTTTCCACTGCACGTTGGCGTAGTTTTGCAGCAGATGAGTTAGCAGCAGCGTAGAGGCCGTGCTCAGGGTGAGCTGGTTGGCGTTTTGCTGCCAGTCACAGCCCAGTAAGAACTGGCGATACAGCGCGGTGATCTTGGGATCGCTGCCAAAAATGCGTTCATCCAGGGTCAGCGACAGCGGCCGCTTGTCCCAGATTTTCTCCCCCACGTCGCGCAGGTGCTCATCGGTACAGTAGAGATGCACAAACGACAGGTCATCCCGGATATCCCACGTTGATTCGCTCTCTTTGGGCATCAAACAGAAACGGTCCGGCCCCCCGCCATTTTTCCAGCCGCCCGGCGT
>NZ_JAIWJZ010000139.1:0-16671 GCF_020216105.1 Enterobacter sp. K16B | reverse complement strand
CCTGTCACGCAGGGGGTCGCGGGTTCGAGTCCCGTCCGTTCCGCCACTATTCAGAAAGCCTGAATCAGAAATGATTCAGGCTTTCGTCGTTTCAGCTTTCTGAAATGTCTTCCTCTTTATTTATTAACAAAAAGTTAAATTGCATGGTGCAATTAATTAACATATGCACAACATTAGTGCATTATTTGCACTGATTTTGTGCATTTAATCTGCCTCAACCTCTTCTGATGTCAGGCAGGGTGTTTCTTTTTGTAAATATAAACCACGAAAAATCATCCTCTTATCTCCCACTTTCCAAAAACTTCCTGAACCAATTTCAAATTGGTTTGGTTATTGCTTAATCATTAGCACGGTAAGTATCACGTCATATCAATAACTTATCGTTAAAAAAATAAAACAATGATGAAAGCGAGCGAACCAATATGGAAAAACCGTCACGGTTTCTGGCAAATTCCAGCACCGCGCTTGAGCAGCTGCGTGGGCTAATCAACCAGCATGAGTCAACACCAGGCACTCCGCTGCCCACCGAACGTGAGCTGTCGGAGACGCTCGGCGTAGGACGCCGTGAAGTGCGTCGTGCGCTGGATGTGCTGGAAGAAGAGGGGCGCATCTGGCGTAAGCAGGGCAAAGGCACCTTTATCGGTCCTTCTGCCCCTGTCGAACCGCTGGCCCTTCAGGGATTGGTTCAGCAAACCAACCTTCTCGAAGTGATGGAAGCTCGCCTGCAGCTCGAACCCGGCTTAGCCCGGCTTGCGGCACTGCGTGCCACCAGGGAAAACCTCGCGCTGATGCAGCGCATGCTGGAACGCATTGATAAGGTCAGCCCGGATGACCGCGATCTCAACGAACTGTGGGACAGCGCCTTTCACCGCGCCATTGCGGAGGCCGCGGGTAACCGCCTGATGCTCGGCCTGTTTGATGCCATTGATGCCGTCAGACGTGAACCGGGCTGGCAGCACCTGCGCGAATTAGCCCGCACGCCCGAACGCGTCGACAGTTATAACGACCACCATCACAAGATCATGTCTGCGATTATCCATCGCCAGCCAAATGAGGCCGCGGCCGCCATGCGCGAACACCTGCTCAGCCTGCAAACCGCCCTGATCCATGCGATCCACCTTGAGGACGACTTCACGCTATGACGACGATCCCATTTAACGATCCCACGCCTGTTCTGCGCGTACGCAATCTGAATGTCAGGTTCGCCGGCTCGCCGGTGAGCGTGCTGGAGGATATTTCACTGACGGTTAAAGCGGGCGAAACCCTGGCGCTGGTGGGGGAGTCAGGCTGCGGGAAAAGTATCACCTCATTAGCGCTGATGGGCCTGTTGCCTGCCAGCGCCCGGATCGTCAGCGGGGAGATGCATTTTCGCCGTCACGATCTGCGCAAGCTTACACCGCGGGAATATGCCGACCTGCGCGGAAGCGAGCTGGCGATGATTTTCCAGGAGCCAATGACCTCGCTTAATCCGGCATTTACGCTGGGGGATCAGCTAAGCGAAGCGGTCATGCGCCATCAGAGCGTCTCGCGAGCAGAGGCGATGAAGGTCGCGCTGCAGATCCTGGAGAAGGTGCAGATCCCGGCCGCAGAGATGAGGCTGAAGGCGTACCCCCACCAGCTTTCCGGTGGCATGCGCCAGCGCGTGATGATTGCGATGGCGCTGATTAACCACCCGAAACTGCTGATTGCCGATGAACCGACCACCGCCCTCGACGTAACGATCCAGGCGCAAATTCTCGCCTTGCTGAACACCCTCAAAGAAGAGACCGGCACGGCGGTGCTGATGATCACTCACGATTTAGGCGTGGTGGCAGAGGTCGCCCAGCAGGTGGCGGTGATGTATGCCGGGCAGGTGGTGGAGCAGGGAAGCGTGGAGGCCATCTTTGCCGACCCGCAGCACCCGTACACCATCGGCCTGATGGGGTCGATTCCCTCTCTGGGCGCACGTAAGGGCCCGCTTTCCACCATTCCCGGATCGGTGCCGCTGGCGGAATTCATGCCGAAGGGCTGCCGTTTTGCCACTCGTTGTCCGTTTGCGCAGGCGCGCTGCCATGCTGAAAAACCACCGCTCACTGCGCAGGGGGCCGGCCATCAGGTCGCCTGCTTCCGCGTACCGCTTGAACACCACATTGCCCTGGGAGAGACCGCATGACCACGCCGATCCTTGAAGCCCGCGATCTCAGCAAGCTGTTTCCCGGCCCTAAAAAACTCTTTACCCCGGCCCGGTTTGTGACGGCGGTCGACCGCGTGTCGCTGGCCGTGATGCCGGGCGAAACGCTGGCGATTGTCGGGGAGTCGGGGTCCGGGAAATCCACCCTCGGTCGTCTGCTGCTGCGTCTGCTGGCCGCCAGCGAAGGGCGCGTGTTTTACCAGGGGGAGGAGATCACGCATGCCTCGGGCGCGCGCCTCAACCAGCTCCGGCGCGAGCTGCAAATTATCTTTCAGGATCCCTTTGCCTCGCTCAACCCGCGCATGACGGTGGAGCAGATCGTTGGCGAGCCGCTGTGGCTGCACCAGAAGATGAAAAAAGCCGACCGCCAGTACCGCGTAGCTGAACTGCTGAAGACCGTTGGTCTGCCTGCCGCCTGGGCCGGACGTTATCCGCACGAGTTTTCTGGCGGGCAGCGTCAGCGCATTGGCATTGCGCGCGCGCTGGCGTCGGGACCCAAACTGCTGCTGGGTGATGAACCTGTCTCCGCGCTGGATGTATCTGTGCAGGCCCAGGTGGTGAATTTGCTGGAAAGCCTGAAGCACCAGTTGGGGCTAACAATGGTGATCGTCGCCCACGGTCTGGCGGTTATCCGCCATATGAGCGATCGCGTGGCGGTCATGTACCTCGGGCAAATTGTCGAGCTTGCCACCGTCGATGAGATTTTTGACGCACCGCTGCACCCTTATACCCAGGCGCTGATCGCCTCGGCGCCGCAGATGCAGCCCGGCGCGGAACGTGACGCCCCGCTGTTGCAGGGAGATTTGCCGAACCCGGCCAACCCGCCGACCGGCTGTCGCTTCCATACGCGTTGCCCGTACGTCACTGACGAATGCCGCCGGGTTGAACCCATTAACCAGCTCCTGGACGGTGGACGTCAGGTGGCCTGTCATCGCTGGCAGGAGATTAATCGCGATCGCAGTGTTATCCAGATTGCACCGCCATCCGCTGCTTTTCTGCGCCGCCGCGCGCTGTTTGAACACGCGGCCACTCACTCCTCCCTTCCTTCAAGGAACTCATGATAATGACAATGCGTAATTCTCTTTTGACCGTACTGGGAAGTGTTATGTTGCTTGGCGCGGCGCTGCCCGCCCATTCTGAAAGTGTGCTGCGTGTGGGGCTGGGGGCTGACCCGGACATGCTCGACCCGCATCTGGCGCGCACCTACTATGGCCGCTTCGTGTTTGCCTCCCTGTGTGACAGGCTGGTGGACGTGGATGAAAATCTGAAGGTCGTGCCTGGTCTGGCGAAAGACTGGGCCTGGAGCGACGACGGCAAAACCCTGACCCTGAATTTGCGCGAGGGCGTCACCTTTCACGACGGTGAGAAATTCGATGCGGCCGCCGCAAAATACAACCTCGACCGCGCCCTGACCTTAAAAGGCTCCCTGCGTAAAAGCGAGATTTCCTCCGTGGAGTCCGTTGAGGTCACAGGCCCGATGCAGATTGCCCTGCACCTGAAAACGCCGGACGCCGCGCTGCTGATGCAGCTCACCGACCGCGCGGGTGCGATGATGGCCCCCGACGCGGCGAAAAAGCCGGATTTTGCCGCCCATCCCGTCTGTTCCGGTCCGTATAAATTCGACAGCCGCGTGTCCCAGGACCGCATCGTTCTGACGCGTTTCGACAATTACTGGAACAAAGATGCCTACCACTTCGACAAAATTATCTATCTGCCGATCCCGGATGCCTCCGTGCGCCTGGCGAACCTGCGTGCGGGCGATCTCGACCTGACCGAAGGGATTGCCGCCAGCGACGTCAAAACCGTCGAAGCCGACAGCAAGCTGGCGCTGGCAAAAGTGACCGGTCTGGGCTATCAGGGCATTACCTTCAACATCAATAACGGCAAGGTGCCGGCGAACGATCCGTTCAGGGACGCCCGCGTGCGTGAGGCGTTTTCTCAGGCCATCGACCGCGATGCGCTAAACCAGGTGGTCTTTGAAGGGCTGTATACGCCAGCCAACCAGCCGTTTTCGACGGTGAGCCCGTATCACGTCAACCTGCCGGTGCCACCGCGCGATGTCGACAAAGCCAAAGCGCTGCTGAAAGCGGCAGGCGTCACCACGCCGCTGACCGTCAACCTGCTGGTGCCGAACAACCCAACCTCGCAGCAGGTCGGTCAGGTGCTGCAGGCAATGGTCGCTGAGGCGGGCTTTAACCTGAATCTGCAGATGACCGAATTCGCCACGCTGCTGGATCGCCAGCAGAGCGGTGATTATCAGCTGAGCTTCTCCGGCTGGTCGGGTCGCCCGGATCCGGACGGCAGCATCTACGGGTTTATTCACAGCAAAGGCACCCTGAACGACGGTCGCTACAGCAACGCGCAGGTTGATGAGTGGCTGACCCAGGCGCGTCTCAGCAACGACAAAGCCGTTCGTCAGCCGCTGTACGACAAGGTGGTGAAGCAGCTGCAAACCGACATGCCGATTGCCTGGCTCTACTTCGAGCCGCGCATCTTTGGCCTGAACAAGAAAGTGCAGGGCTTTAAACCGTATCCGGACGGCATTGTGCGTCTGGCCGGTTTGACGCTGGCGAAATAAACGTCCTGAGGAGAGCCCATGCTGGAACTGATTTGCAAACGTCTGCTGCTGGCCATCCCGACGCTGTTGCTGGTGAGCATGATGGTCTTCGGGCTGCAAAAGCTGCTGCCCGGCGACCCGCTGATCGCCATGGCCGGGGAGGAGCGCGATCCGGCGGTCATCGCCCAGCTGCGTGCGGAGCTGAATCTCGATGCCCCGATCCCGGTACAGTATTTCCACTGGCTGACGCGCGCGCTGCAGGGGGATCTGGGCGTCTCCTTGCGCACCCACGAACCGGTGACGCAGTTAATTGCCAGCAAGCTGCCGGTCACGCTGGAGCTGTCGCTGCTGGCGATGATTGTCGCGCTGGTGTTCGGCATCAGCATGGGGATCCTCGCCGCAGTGTACAAAAACAGCTGGGTCGATCACGGGGCGAACTTTGTGGCGATCTCCGGGATCTCAATACCGCACTTCTGGCTGGGGATCCTGCTGATTCTGGTCTTCTCGGTGAACCTGCAGTGGCTGCCTGCCTCCGGCTACGTGCCGTTCAGTGAAGATCCGATCCAGAACCTGCGTACGTTGCTGCTGCCGGCAGCCGTGCTCGGAACCGGTCTGGCGGCGACGCTGATGCGCCATACCCGCGCGTCGATGATTGCAGTCCTGAAAGCGGATTACATCCGCACCGCGCGGGCAAAAGGGCTATTGCCGAAAGCGGTGATCTTAAAGCACGCATTTCGCAACGCGCTGGTGCCGGTGATCACGCTCACCACGCTGCTGTTCGGCGAGCTGCTGGGCGGCGCGGTACTGACCGAGCAGGTCTTCACCATTCCGGGCTTCGGCAAGATGATCGTCGACTCGGTGTTTAACCGTGACTACGCGGTGGTGCAGGGCGTGGTGCTGATCGTGGCGATCGGCTTCCTGCTGCTGAACCTGCTGGCCGACGTGCTCTACGTCCTTATCAACCCGAAAATGCGAGGTTAACGATGGCGGAACTGACGACACAAACCGCTGTGCCTGCGCTGCCGCGCGCACAGAGCCGGGTGCTGAAGAAATTCCTCGCGAACAAGAGCGCAGTCGCTGGCGCAGTGATAGTGGGTTTCTTTGTGCTGGTGGCGCTGCTGGCACCATGGGTAGCCCCGTTCGATCCGGTCAAGGCCAACTTCCTGGCGGTGCGCAAAGCGCCGTCGGCGATGTACTGGTTCGGCACCGACGAGCTGGGGCGCGACATCTTATCCCGCATTATCTGGGGGGCGCGCACCTCGCTGATGGCGGGCTGTATGTCGGTGGTTATCGCGGTGGTCATCGGCGTGCCGCTGGGGCTGGTGGCAGGTTACTTCAAGAAGATGTGGGATGGGGTGATCTCGCGCGTTATCGAGGCGCTGCTGGCCTGCCCGTTCCTGATCATGGCGATCGCGCTCGGGGCGTTTTTAGGCCCGAGTCTCACCAACGCGATGATCGCCATCGGCCTTTCCGCCATGCCGATCTTCGCCCGCCTGACGCGCGGCCAGGTGATCGCCATTCGCAACGAAGAGTACATCGACGGTGCGCGGGCGATTGGCCTGCCGGATCGCTGGATCATCATCAAATACGTTCTGCCCAACGTGATGTCGCCGATCCTGGTCCAGGCCACGCTGGCTATTGCCTCGGCGATTATCGCCGAAGCCAGCCTGTCGTTTTTAGGGCTGGGGCAGCAGCCGCCCAACCCGTCCTGGGGCTCGATGCTCAACACCGCGAAAGGGTTTCTTGAGCAGGCGCCGTGGATGTCCATTTTCCCCGGCGTGGCGATTTTCCTCGCCGTGCAGGGCTTTAATTTACTCGGCGACGGGCTGCGCGATGCGCTCGATCCGCGCCATGACTAAGGAGTCATGATGACCAAAGCGCTTGATTTTACGTCCGGTTACCTTTCACGCCGCCCACCGATGATGGGCCATAACGCGGTGGCAACGTCTCAGCCGCTGGCGGCGCAGGCGGGGATGAAGATGCTGCAGCTGGGCGGGAATGCCGTTGATGCGGCCATTGCCACCGCGATGGCCCTGACGGTGGTCGAGCCGACCGGCAACGGGATTGGCAGTGATGCCTTCGCCATTGTCTGGGACGGTGAAAAATTGCACGGACTGAACGCGTCGGGTCGTTCACCGGCGAGCTGGCATGCGGATCTGTTTGCCGGAAAAACCGCGGTGCCGGAAATCGGCTGGGACGCGGTGACCGTACCGGGGGCGGTATCCGGCTGGGTCGCGCTGGCGGAACGCTTCGGCACGCTGCCGCTGACCACCCTGGCGCAGCCTGCGGTTGACTACGCGCGCAACGGTTTCCCCGTCTCGCCGCTGATTGGGCATCTCTGGCAGCGCGGCTATCACAAGCTGAAAGATCAGCCGGGCTTCAGCGCCTGCTTCGCGCCGGAAGGCCGCGCCCCGCGCGTGGGGGAGATTTTCCGTAACCCGGCGCAGGCGAACTCGCTGGAGCTGATTGCGAGAACCAACGGCGAGGCGTTTTACCGTGGCGAGCTGGCGCAGAAAATTGCCGCCTTTGCCAAAGAACATGGCGCGCATCTGACGGCGGAGGATCTGGCTAACCATCGCGTCGACTGGGTAGAGCTGCTGTCGCGCGACTTCGCGGGCGGTTCGGTGCAGGAGCTGCCGCCGAATGGCCAGGGGATTGCCACGCTGATTGCGCTGGGCATTCTTGAGCAGTGTGGTATTGAGAAGCACCATCCGGATTCCGTGCAATCCCTGCACCTGTCCATTGAGGCGATGAAGCTGGCGCTGGCGGACCTCGACCGCTACGTGGCGGATGAAGACCATATGGCGTTCGCGGCAAAAGAGTTGCTGAGCGACGCTTATCTGAAGTCGCGTGCGGCGCTGATCAACCACGACAGCGCGTCTGATTTTGTCTACGGTTCCCCGACGCAGAGCGGCACGGTCTACATCAGCACCGCGGACGCCAGCGGGATGATGGTCTCGTTTATTCAGTCCAACTATATGGGCTTTGGGTCCGGGATTGTGGTACCGGATACCGGGATCAGCCTGCAAAACCGCGGCTGCGGATTTGTACTGGATCCTGAGCACCCGAACGCGCTGGCGGGCAGCAAACGTCCGTTCCACACCATCATTCCGGGCTTTGCGATGGACGGTAACGGTAAGCCGCTGATGTCCTTCGGCGTGATGGGCGGGCCGATGCAGGCGCAGGGTCATATGCAGATGGCGCTGCGCATTATGCTGCACGGGCAAAACCCGCAGGCGGCCATCGATGCCCCGCGCTGGCGCGTGGTACAGGGCAGGGAGGTGATCGTCGAATCGACGTTCGATCGCAATACTATCGCGGCGCTGCGCGAGCGCGGGCACCACATCGTGGTGGAGGATCCGCTTCAGGATTACAACTTCGGTGGAGCCCAGGTGATTTACCGAATGCCGGAAGGGCACTACGTGGCCGCGACGGAGAGCCGCAAAGACGGGCAGGCGTTGGTGAGTTAATTAACGCCCGGTGGCGCTGCGCTTTACCGGGCCTATACTGTGCATTTTGTAGGCCGGGTAAGGCGTAGCCGCCACCCGGCTTTTTTCAGCCAATGCTAAACGGATCCGCATCCTGCCATGCCGGGAACTTCTCGCGATACTCCTGCAATGCCGTCAATGACAGCTCGGCATCAATCCGCGTCGCCTGATGCGGCTCGGCGGTGGCGATAATCTCGCCCTGCGGATTCACCACCCGGCTGTCGCCGCGATAGTGATGCCCGTTGCCGTCAGTTCCTACGCGGTTACAGCCCACCACATAGGCCTGGTTCTCAATCGCGCGCGCCACCAGCAGTGACTGCCAGTGCAGGGAGCGCGGCGCAGGCCAGTTGGCGACATACAGCGCCAGGTCGTAATCGTTGCGGTTGCGTGACCACACCGGGAAGCGCAGGTCATAGCAGACCAGCGGCAAAATACGCCAGCCGCGCCATTCAAAAACCACGCGCTCGTTACCCGCTTCATAGTGATGATGTTCATCCGCCATGCGGAACAGGTGACGTTTATCGTAAAAATGCACTTTCCCTTCCGGCTCAACCAGCAGGAAGCGGTTCACCGGCCCGCGTTCGGTTTGCAGGGCGGCGCTGCCGGCAATCAGCGCGTGAGTCTGCTGCGCTTTGGTATGCATCCAGGCGACCACCTCCTCCTGCGGCATTGACTGTTTTGCCGCTTCCATGGCGAAGCCAGTGGTGAACATCTCCGGCAGGACAATCACATCACGCCCGGTAATGTCTTCCAGTTGACGATCAAAATGGCGCAGGTTGGCGGGGCCATCCATCCACACTAAAGGTTGCTGCAAAATAGAAATCTTCAGACCAGGCACAATTCAGACTCCTCAAACGACCGCTTTTTGACACTGTAGCACGACATAAAGAGAAAATGTGGCAATAAAAAACCCCGCGCGCGGCGGGGTTTGTGCAGGCGAAACGGGTTATGCCGCTTCAGGTTTACGGTGCTTCTCCGGCAGCTTTACCGGCTGCGTCGCCAGCTCGTCCGGTTCGAAATCATCCACGTTAATGCTGCGCAGACGGCTCTCTTCGGCTTTCACCAGCAGGGCTGCTTCATCTTTACTGATAATGCCACCGGCCAGTGCCTGTTTCGCCAGTTCGTCCAGACGGGTAAACGGCAGGTTTTTGCCCAGCTGTTTACAGATTTTCTGGTGAATCGGGTCGGCGGCCATCACGTCCAGCAGCGCCTCTTCCAGCAGACCCACCGGGTTATGCGGGGTTGGGGCCAGATACTGACCACGGCCGATACGGGAGCGGGTTGCGCTCGGTACCTGCAGGATCTTCGCCACTTTGTGGTCCAGCTTGTCCGACGGCGCCAGATGATGACGACCGGTCGGGAAGATCACCACGCGCAGGGCGCCGGCGACAAAGCGGTTCGGGAAGTTTGCCAGCAGATCGTCAATGGCCTGTTCTGCCTGATACATCGCATCCTGAACGCCCCAGTGCACCAGCGGCAGATCCGCTTCCTGACGGCCTTCATCGTCGTAGCGTTTCAGCACCGCAGAGGCCAGGAAAATCTGGCTCAACACATCCCCCAGACGGGCAGAGATACGTTCGCGACGCTTCAGGCTGCCGCCAAGTACGGCCATAGAGACGTCGGACAGCAGCGCCAGGTTGGCACTCAGACGGTTAAGATGCTGGTAATAACGTTTTGTCGCATCGCCGGTAGGCGTCGCGCTGGTAAGACCGCGCGTCAGGCCCAGCCAGAAGCTGCGCACCTTGTTGCTGCCCACGTGACCGATATGTTTGAACAACAGTTTATCGAAGGCATCCACGTCGTTATTTTGCGCAGCGGCCATCTCTTCCAGGACATAAGGATGGCAGCGAATCGCCCCCTGACCGAAGATCATCATGCTGCGGGTCAGAATGTTTGCCCCTTCGACGGTGATGGCAATCGGTGCGCCCTGATAGCCGCGCGCCAGGAAGTTGCCTTCGCCGAGCATAATGCCTTTACCGCCTGCGATATCCATCGCGTCAATGATCGACTGCTGCGCGCGGTGGGTACAGTGGTACTTCACAATGGCGGACAGCACGGCCGGTTTTTCGCCCAGCATGATGCCGTAGGTAATCAGCGACGCGGCGGCGTCCATCACGTAAGCGTTGCCCGCGATACGCGCCAGCGGCTCTTCGATACCTTCCATCTTGCCGATGGAGATTTTGAACTGACGGCGGATATGGGCGTACGCGCCAATTCCCATCGCCACAGACTTCAGACCACCGGTTGAGTTCGACGGCAGGGTAATACCGCGACCCACCGACAGACATTCCACCAGCATACGCCAGCCCTGACCGGCCATTTTCGGGCCACCGATGATGTAGTCAATCGGCACAAAGATATCCTGACCGCGGGTTGGGCCGTTCTGGAACGGCACGTTCAGCGGGAAGTGACGACGACCAATTTCAACGCCTGGTGTCGAGGTAGGGATCAGCGCACAGGTAATGCCCAGATCTTCTTCGCCGCCCAGCAGTCTTTCCGGGTCAGAGAGCTTAAAGGCCAGACCCAGCACGGTGGCGATAGGCGCCAGCGTGATATAACGCTTGTTCCAGGTCAGGCGCATACCCAGCACCTGCTCGCCCTGCCATTCGCCCATGCAGACCACGCCGGTATCCGGGATCGCGCCCGCATCGGAGCCTGCTTCCGGGCTGGTCAGCGCGAAGCAAGGGATTTCCTGACCACGCGCCAGACGCGGCAGGTAGTAATCTTTCTGCTCTTCGGTACCGTAATGCTGCAGCAGTTCGCCCGGGCCTAAGGAGTTAGGCACGCCCACGGTAATCGCCAGGATCCCGGAAACGCCCGCCAGCTTTTGCAGTACACGCGCCTGAGCGTAGGCGGAGAATTCCAGACCGCCGTACTCTTTCTTAATGATCATCGCGAAGAAGCGATGCTCTTTCAGATACGCCCACAGCTCGGGCGGCAGATCGGCCATTTCATGGGTAATGGCAAAGTCGTTCGCCATACGGCACGCTTCTTCCACCGGGCCATCAATAAAGGCCTGTTCTTCAGCGGTCAGACGCGGCTGCGGGTAGTTATGCAGCTTTTTCCAGTCCGGGTTGCCCTGGAACAGATCGCCTTCCCACCAGGTCGTACCGGCATCAATCGCCTCTTTTTCCGTACGCGACATCGGCGGCATCACCTTGCGGAAACCTTTGAACACCGGCGCGGAGATCATGGATTTACGCATCGGGGCAACGTTAAACGGCAGGAGAATGATGGCCAGCGGGACCAAAAGCCAGATAGTCCACAGACCAGCGACGCCAAGCGCAGCGGTCCAGGCCAGAAGGATCAGGCTGCTCAGAAATAAGCTGACGCGGTGATAGAACAACACACCGAGCAGAACAACAGTTGCGAGAATGCTCAAAATCATCATAAAGAAAAGCTCCCTTGCTTGTAGGAGGTCTGACCACTTGTGATGATATGGTTGTAGTTGATGTTATTTCCTTTAGCAATGTGTTTACAAAATAATTACAACCTGGTTCACATTGTTCGCGTTTTCGCCGGCACGAGAAAGCAAAACGCCAGGGGATTCGTATGGCTTTAGCTTCTCGCTTTTCCCGCTATCCGGTACACTCCACTGTGTTATTTCATCAATACTGAAGGATTATCCTCATGTACCAGGATCTTATTCGTAACGAACTGAACGAAGCGGCGGAAACGCTGGCTAACTTTCTGAAAGATGATGCCAATATTCACGCTATTCAGCGCGCGGCGGTCCTGCTGGCCGACAGTTTCAAAGCCGGTGGCAAAGTGCTTTCCTGCGGTAACGGCGGTTCCCACTGCGATGCAATGCACTTTGCAGAAGAGCTGACCGGACGCTATCGTGAAAACCGTCCGGGCTACCCGGCGATCGCGATTTCCGACGTGAGCCATATCTCCTGCGTGAGCAATGACTTTGGTTACGACTACGTCTTCTCCCGCTACGTTGAAGCGGTGGGTCGTGAAGGTGACGTGCTGCTGGGGATCTCTACCTCGGGCAACTCTGCAAACGTGATCAAAGCGATCGCTGCCGCACGTGAAAAAGGGATGAAAGTCATCACCCTGACCGGTAAAGATGGCGGTAAGATGGCCGGTACGGCGGATATCGAAATCCGTGTGCCGCACTTCGGTTATGCTGATCGTATTCAGGAAATTCACATCAAAGTGATCCATATCCTGATTCAGCTGATCGAAAAAGAGATGGTTAAGTAAGACTTCGCTGGGGGCATCCTTGCCCCCGCTGTTGTGGAGGTGACGTATGTGCGAACTGCTCGGGATGAGCGCCAATGTGCCAACCGATATCTGCTTTAGTTTCACCGGGCTGGTGCAGCGCGGTGGAGGAACCGGGCCGCATAAAGACGGCTGGGGCATTACCTTCTACGAAGGCAAAGGGTGTCGCACGTTCAAAGATCCACAGCCCAGCTTTAACTCACCGATTGCCAAACTGGTGCAGGACTATCCCATCAAGTCGCGCTCGGTGATTGCCCATATTCGCCAGGCAAACCGCGGCGAAGTGGCGCTGGAAAATACGCATCCGTTTACCCGTGAACTGTGGGGCCGTAACTGGACCTACGCGCACAATGGGCAACTCACAGGCTATAAGTCGCTGGAGACGGGCAATTTCCGCCCGGTAGGCGAAACCGACAGCGAAAAAGCCTTTTGCTGGCTGCTGCATAAGCTGACGGAGCGCTATCCGCGAACCCCGGGAAACATGGCGGCGGTATTTAAATACATCGCGACGCTGGCCACTGAGCTGCGCGAAAAAGGCGTGTTTAACATGCTGCTCTCTGACGGGCGCTATGTGATGGCGTTCTGCTCGACGAACCTGTTCTGGATCACCCGTCGTGCGCCGTTTGGCGTTGCAACGCTACTCGATCAGGATGTGGAGATAGACTTTCAGAAAGAGACCACACCGAACGATGTGGTCACTGTCATTGCAACGCAGCCGCTGACGGGCAACGAAACCTGGCAAAAGATTATGCCAGGCGAGTGGGTACTATTTTGTCTCGGGGACCGTGTAATTTGACGCCAGCTGTGGATGGACAACTTCGTGGCTCAGCGGCTTGCTGACCACGTAACGGCCATCCACAACCGAGACAACAGGCGGCTTGTGCGTCTGCTCGAAGTAGTCATAGCCTGGTTTCAGCTGTTTCCAGAAATCCGCGTAGTAAGAGTACTTGTGACGCGCCATGTTGGCATCGGTCATGCGGAACGGATAGATGCTGACCTGAACGTTAGGCTGACCAAAGACCAGCGCCCCGGTGACAAACTGGAAAATCTCATCAATGCCGGAATCGGTCATCGCGTAGCAGCCGATAGAGACGCAGGCACCGTGGATCATCAGGTATTTACCTTCATAACCGTGCGCACGGTCAAAGGCATTCGGGAAACCGATGTTGATGGCTTTATAGAAGCGGCTGTCCGGTTTGAGCTGGCTACGCTGAACGTTGTAAAACCCTTCCGGACTTTTGAAATCGCCCTGACGCTGTTTTGGCCCTAATCCACCGGAGTAGTTACATATTTTGTAGCTATCAAGCAGCTGATATGTCTCACCCATTTTTACAAACAGATCGAGAGTGCGTTCTTCCTTGAAGATCTGAATATAAACCGGCGATCCCATTAACTGCTGTTTATATTCTTTGCTGATCGGCGTCGTTGAGCTGTTACTGCTGAGCAGCCCGGCAAACGACATGCACGGAATCAGAAGCATCGCAATGAACAATGCGATTTTACGCATACTACTAGTTCCTTGATAAAACCATGACCAACTTGCCAGGACGGCAAAAGAGACCCGAAATCAGATTATTCTGTTAGGAGCGCTCACATTAGCACCGCCAGAGATTTTCGCAAGAGCCGGGCGGTGAGTTTACAAATTAGTTTTACTTTATAAACCATCGAAATCGCGTTGACTCCAGGAACTTTGCGTATTAGCTCGCAATTTGGCGCGCGTAACGGCGGATTACCTGCCCGCGAGAAGGGGAAAATGTTACACTTCGCGCCCACTGGATTGTTGTTCATGGAAACCTGCTAACCACATGTTTAAAATCAAAAAAGGACTTGATCTGCCGATTGCAGGCGTGCCAGAGCAGCACGTTTCGACAGGCGCAAGTGTCCGTCATGTCGCCATTGTGGGCGACGACTACCTGGGAATGCGTCCTTCAATGCGGGTAGAGGAAGGCGATCGCGTTATCAAAGGCCAGGCACTCTTTGAGGACAAAAAAAATCCCGGCGTGATGTTCACCGCACCCGCGAGCGGTACCGTAGTGGCGATCAACCGTGGCGAACGGCGCGTTCTGCAGTCGGTGGTTATCCGCATTGAAGGCGATGAGCAGTGTGAATTCGCCCATTACGACACCGCAGATCTCGCATCGCTAAGCCGCGACGCTGTTCAGGCTCAGCTTCTGGCGTCCGGTTTATGGACCGCGCTTCGTACGCGTCCCTTCAGCAAATCCCCTGTTCCGGGTACGGAGCCGGCCGCGATTTTCGTGACGGCAATGGATACCAACCCGCTCAGCGTGGATCCACAACCGGTTATTCTGGCGCAGCGTAAAGCCTTTGATGCCGGACTGACCCTTTTAACCCGCCTGACGTCGGGGAAAGTCCACGTTTGCCAGGCCGGCGGCGGTAAGCTCGGCGGTCATCCACAGGGGCAGGTTACGTTTAATACGTTTGCGGGTCCGCATCCGGCGGGGCTGGTCGGGACGCACATCCATTTCCTTGAGCCGGTAAGCCTGACGAAACAGGTCTGGCATCTTAACTATCAGGATGTTATTGCCATCGGTAAGCTGTTCACCACCGGTGAACTGAGTGCGGAACGCATCATTGCGATTGGCGGGCCGCAGGCTAAGCATCCGCGTCTGGTGAAAACGCTGCTGGGCGCGGACATCAATGAACTGCTGGCGGAGGAAATCAAAGAGGGTGAAAACCGCCTGATTTCCGGTTCCGTTCTCAGTGGCCGCCATGCTGTTGATGCGCACGCCTATCTGGGACGTTTCCATTTGCAGGTGAGCATTGTGCAGGAAGGCCGAGACAAAGAGCTCTTCGGCTGGGTACTGCCCGGTGCGGAAAAATTTTCCGTCACCCGTACCACGTTAGGTCACTTCCTGCGTAACAGGCTGTTTAACTTCTCGACCACTACGCACGGTGGCGAGCGCGCCATGGTCCCGATTGGCAACTACGAGCGCGTCATGCCGCTGGATATTCTGCCAACCATGCTGCTGCGCGATCTGCTCGCTGGCGATACCGACAGCGCGCAGGCGCTGGGCTGCCTTGAGCTTGACGAAGAAGATCTGGCGCTCTGTACCTATGTCTGTCCGGGAAAATACGAATATGGACCCGTATTGCGCGAGGTGTTAACCCGCATTGAGCAGGAAGGATAACCGATGGGCTTAAAACACCTCTTTGAAAAAATTGAGCCACACTTTACCGAAGGGAAGCTCAAAAAGTACTACCCGCTGTATGAAGCAACGGCGACCATTTTCTATACGCCGGGGCTGGTGACGAAAGGGGCGGCGCACGTTCGTGACGCCATCGACCTTAAGCGGATGATGATCCTGGTCTGGTTTGCGGTTTTCCCGGCGATGTTCTGGGGGATGTACAACGTCGGTCTGCAGACCATTCCGGCGCTGCACCATATGTATGATGCACAGCAACTGGCGCAGGTGCTCCAGTCAGACTGGCACTACCGTCTGGCCCAGTCGTTGGGTGTGAGCTTTGCGCCAGACGCAGGCTGGGTGAGCATGATGACGCTGGGTGCGGTGTTCTTCCTGCCGATTTACCTCACGGTCTTTATCGTGGGTGGCTTCTGGGAAGTGCTGTTCGCCATCATTCGTAAACATGAGATCAACGAAGGCTTCTTCGTGACCTCCATTCTGTTTGCCCTGATTGTCCCACCCACCTTACCGCTCTGGCAGGCGGCGCTGGGCATCAGTTTCGGTGTGGTGATTGCCAAAGAGATCTTCGGCGGCACCGGGCGTAACTTCCTCAACCCGGCACTGGCGGGGCGAGCGTTCCTGTTCTTTGCGTATCCGGCGCAAATTTCGGGGGACCTGGTATGGACAGCGGCCGACGGTTTTTCCGGCGCGACGCCGCTTTCACAGTGGGCGGCACACGGCGGCGAAACGCTGGTCAACAACGCCACAGGCCAGCCTGTCACCTGGTTTGACGCCTTTATTGGCAACATACCGGGCTCCATCGGGGAAGTCTCCACGCTGATGATTTTGATTGGTGGGGCGATCATCCTGTTTGGACGCGTGGCCTCCTGGCGAATTGTGGCTGGCGTGATGATCGGCATGGTGCTGACCGCCACGATGTTCAATGTTATCGGTTCGACCACCAACCCGATGTTCTCTATGCCCTGGTACTGGCATTTGGTGCTGGGTGGCTTCGCGTTCGGCATGATGTTTATGGCAACCGACCCTGTCTCTGCCTCGTTTACGGATAAAGGCAAATGGAGCTAT
>NZ_JAIWJZ010000138.1:0-13997 GCF_020216105.1 Enterobacter sp. K16B | reverse complement strand
CCCGAACAAAGAATAACCAAAGCTCACGGGCGCTTCCAGACGTAATTTTTCAGTTTTCCAGAAATCCTTAATTTCCCACTGTACCGCGCCAGCTCTGCCCTGTCGCCCGGTTGCGCCGTTAAGACAAGAAACCAAAACGATCCTTCAAATCTCACATAAAATTAATTTTTCTCTTATTTATCTGTTTGTTATGATTTTCCTTAGATCCTCCACAGATCCATAAAAGTGAAAAATACTGAAATTTTTTTCAATCTTTTCAGTTCTGGTTTTACGCAAGACCGCCAGCACTGGCGCGGTCTGGCGGTCTGGTTTGTAGAAAAATAAAACTGAAAAATTTTTATGATCCAAAAACCGCAGGCGGGTGCGGTGTAGTGCGATTTTTGTCTGCGAAAGATTTTTTTTGCCCTGCTGTGACGCACCAGCGCCCTGCCATGCGCACGATCTGTTTTGAGGGTGCGCTCACTACCTAAAATGGCTGAACGCGCCAGAGCGCCGCTGACAGCGCCTGCTACGGTAGAGTACGGTTATTTTGCAGGGGGGTGCCGGCGCGGGTTGTCGCTCCGCATGGAATACCGCGTAAATGCTCTGGCCACGGCTCCCATTTATAACGACCGGGCGCTGGCTGCAGCCTGAATCTGGGCGGCATTGAAAAGTAAGCCTCGCGTAAAGCATCATGCTGCGCCTTTTTCTCCAACTGCGAAAGATGACAGGCTCTGGCCTCCCTGTGCAGCTCCTGAAGTTGATGTTTTAGCGCCTTATCCATTCCCTCTCCTGTATAAACCTGAATGCCTCACGGGTTAGCTTCCGGCAGGGTGCACCCCAAAAACCTTAGCATTTCTTATCAGCTCGTGGGGTAAGGCATATCCGCGTATCCTCTGTTTTTAAATAAATAATTATTGTCGACTAAATTTCCCCTTGTCCCAACCCTCGCCACGGGCCGTTAAGTCGATTGAAGGCGCGGCCGCTATTCCCTCAGCATCATAAAAAAATGCGGACGTTGTAAAGCTGTACACGGTGCCATAAACAGTAAATGAGATATTGTTGCCTATGCCGTCAACTTTCGCGCGGGCGGTGTTCGCTGTAAGCGTGGGCGCGATATGTTGTTTTTCGAGAGCCACCAGCGAATCGCCGTCAATCTTGCTCGCTAAAAAATAACGATACACTTCTCCCGTGGTCATGTTCGAGCCGTCATACTCAGTAATGTATAACCAAGTCCGGGGCGTGAGCTGGCGAACTTCATAAAGCCGATCACTAACAGTTAAGCGCTGTATATGCTGGAAATAACAGTACCCAGCGATCACGATGGCCATTGTAATTGTAGCCACCCAATGTAACGCCTTAAACGCCCTAATAGTGGTGTTGCTTAACATAATCTATACCCTGTTTTATCCAGAACTGATCTCGCGGGTCGTCACCAAATGGCGCGTCGGAGTAAAAATGCCCCCAGACGGGTAGAGATGTTTTTGCCACTTCCTGAGCTGCGCCGGCGGCAATATGTAAAATTTCTGCGGGTATGCCGGCTGCATAGCCTACGGCCCCATAATGGAAGTTGCCGTAGTCGGCCCATAATTTATTTTTTTGTTTGTAATCCCACGGCCCGCGATTTCTAACACGCTGATAAAACCATATATAGGTAAGCGGGGCGGCCATGTCCTGCACTTCATGCCGCGCCCTGGCGAGCCTGATATAATCTCGCAAAATCTCCAGCCCACGGGGCAGATAGAGCGGTATACATGCCATTGTTAAATCCCTTCAGCCAGGCAAAAAGGGCAACATATGAGCAATAACGGTAACGCGTACTGCTTGAGATCAATTTATTAATTTTATTTGAAACATCAATAAGTAACGCTATTAAATAACACGAGCATATAACACAATTTGTATCACCTGCGATCCTTTTTTAGCCGTTAATGAGAGTTTACCCTCAATGGAAATGGAGTTTTAAAAATGGCTATTCCTGCTTATCTATGGCTTAGGGACGATGGCGGCAAATTTTTTTCGTTACAAAAATGGCGAGTACGCCCAGCAGAATGGAAGCTACGCCAAGGAAAATCAATAAAGAAAGGATATGACTAAACAAGCCGCCAAAGCTTGTAAAATCACTCAATCGAGCAAACTGCTCTGGAGTAAGTACACGAACGACGATCTCCGGAATAGTGAGAAAGAAAATAATCACCACCAGAACATAAATTGCCACTCTACCACTTTTTTTCATTTTCTTGCTTGCCCCTATGACGATGATGATCAATTATTGGCAGGGTAATTTTACAACAAGGCAAATTATAATGGCAGACAGCTATGCAAAAATGAAGGTGAAATCAGAAAGGAATTTTACCCTGACGATTACTGCCGCAATGCCTGTCGCCAGGTAATAAATGAAGAATGCCGTCTGACATTAGCACTTGTCGAAATCTATAACCGAAATGATGTTGCTCTTGATATACCACAAATGGCAAAAATATTTTATAAAATTCACTCAGATGGTAACAAAGAATAAATAATCGGCGATGCTTTATATGAGTTATTAAAAAGATGAAACGAGCAATATTATGGTTTCTGCAGTCATATATTTATTATATCCCTATAGCGCTCATTGTTGCTGGCGCTTATCTGTTCGCGCGTTTCATCCCCGACTATTTTGGTCTTCTTACCCTGGCATGGATCATCATCGTTACCTATTTTTATGTAAAACATAATCGTTGGTTTTGATGGGAATCAGGAAACCTACATGCCACATGCACGCAAGAAAAAAGCCAACCCCGCACTTCCACGGTGTTGGCCCTGTTTTAAAGCAGTGACATTCACAACAGGTTAAAACATGTAACGCATGCCCAGCGTAAATTCGTTAGAGACGATATGCGCCTTCATCTGCTCATCCTTCAAGCCACGCATGTTCGCATAGTTGTTATATCCACTTTCGATCTTACCCATATCGATATAGCGATAGCCCAGATCGACATACAGACGCTCAACCGGCGTGTAGCTTACGCCTGCGCCTAATGCGTAAGTCAGGTTGTTTTGCGTCGTCGAGCCGTATTCACGGCCAGGATTGCCCTGCCAGCCGCCGGCTTTAATCCTGCTCACACCAAGTCCTGCAGTACCGTAAAGAGAGACACCGTAGCCCAGTTCATAATCACGATAGACGTTCAGCATCAGACGTTCTGTTTCCGTCTTAAGATGATCAAAACCGTTAGGGAAGGCGCTGGAACCGTTGGTGTATTCGGTTTTCTGCTTAAAGGTGTATTCACCTTCAGTGCGCCAGCCGTTACCAAACTGATAACCCGCAGCAATCGCCGCACCGCCTAAGTGTTCTTTCTGTTTACCGCCCACAAACTGCCCGACACCCGGACGGGAGCTGGTATCCATCTCTTTGGCCCGCTGTTCAATCTGCAGATATTTTGCCGAACCGTAATACCCTTCTTCCGTATTTGCCGCCAGAACGGTAGCCGGGATCATCACGACAGGCAGGGCGACTACAATAGCTTTCATCTTCATCTACACTCCTTTGGAAAAACATTCCGCACGGCGAACCATCGTCTGCCGGTGTCAGGAAAAGTCAGTGAGACGAAGCATAAGCACTCCCGAAAGGGCAAACTATTCGGGTGAATACGCGTTTTACCTGGTAATTTTACGTAGGGATTTGTCTCGATTTTTATCCCGTTCTTTTTACTTTCAATGTGTTATCGATTGTGAAAAACGCAGCAGGACAATCGCGCCATCGGTCGGAACCATTTCCAGTTCCATCACATCCAGCGTGGTATTTTCCGGCAAGCTTAGGCTATCGACCGTTATTTGGTACATCCGTACTGCGGCCCGTGCTCATCAGGCCGGACTTTATTGGTCTTCTTAAAGCGACAGGAGATTAAGGAAAATTGTCAGAACAGGTGGACGATACGAAAAACCAGAATTGATATTTATCGCGTGATACGACACGCACAGTCATATTTTCTGGAGTCACCTCGCAATTCCCACATTTAGCCTTTAATCAGATACTGTAATTTTATTCAGCCTGGTATAATAAACGCGAACAAAATGACTTAAAAGTAAAGAAAGCGCTAACCGGATATAATTTTTAACATTATTAACGAACGCGGCATGAAGGTGGTGGAACACCTTCATGCCGCTAACCACAAAGCAACTTACATGGAGTTGAATATGGCTGAGACGAATTTTAAGCCAGAGTTTACTGTTTTCAAAACAGAATCAGACGCTTTTAACAGTATTACTGAAAACCACGATCTGATACGCAAAAATGATATCCGCCGTTTGTTTCCAATAACATCCCGGCCTAATGGCCGGGTTAACACATTTGCTGTTTACGATGAAAACATTAGCGAGCCAGGCTTTCGTTAAACATTAACAGCGAGCGCCATACATTCGCCTTGCTAATAAAAATATCATTCTACATTCCATAAATTAATTAACGTATCCTAAAAAAGAAAAAAGTTACAAATTGAAAAAAGATAATAATGTAACGTATAAATAATTTATCAACCATTTGGAAACCTACTTATGCCAATTCCAGCTCATTTATTTCTTAAAGACGACGGCGGCACCCCCATCAAAGGGTCATCTGACGTACAAAATCGCGAAGGTAGTATTGAAGTACTCTCCTTTTCGCATGGCCTACATATCCCTGTAGACGGTAATACTGGAAAACAAACAGGAACACGTGTACACGGTGCTTTTACTATTGGGAAAGAGTTTGATAGCGCCTCGACTTATTTGTACAAAGCCGTATCTACCGGGCAGCTTCTGAAATCAGCGGAAATGAAATGGTACCGTATAAACGATGCAGGTCTGGAAGAGGAATACTTCAATATGTTTTTGGAAAACGTCAAAGTCGTTTCGGTTACACCGGTAATGGCGAACTGTAAAGATCCGCACACCCAGCATCTTAACCATATGGAAATCGTTGAACTACGCTACGAGAAAATCACATGGAAATTTGTCGATGGGAATCTCATTCACTCTGATTCATGGAATGAAAGAGCTACAGCATAGCTGAGGAATTTATGGCCAGACTTACTTTTGATGGTTGTGCCCATACGCTTTCATTGCTAGGTAGTGATGGCTCTATTGTTGATACCTGGACCGCTTATAATAACGTTGATCGCAGAGCCACATTCAAACATATTAGCAACGGCACATATCAGATACAGGATAAATCAAAGCCACACCTTCACCCAGGCGATAGTGAAGATGGTTCGTATGGGACTTATGGAATCATTCGATTTAGCTATCCCGGACACCCGGGAGTAGGTGTACATTCAGGTCAGGCGCATAGCCGTTATAAACCGGGACCAGAACATCCAACAATGGGATGCATTCGAACTACTGATGAGGCGATGAAGAAAATAAAAGAGCATATGGCCAAGTCCTCCCTTTCTACTATCACCGTATCAAATAACAGCGCCTGCTCGGCCATGAGTGCGACGCAGAAATTTGAAAATATCTATATCCCACCGGGAATGAACTTGATATGAAAACGATGCAGTTGTTTTTAATTATGTTAGTGATATCGCACCTGGCTTATGCAAGTGACTGTGCTTCTGTAGAAGAAATGGACAAAGCAGATAACGCAGCCTCTGCCATTCATGGCTGGCAAGGTGTCTATTCTTTTTACGAAAATTACAGACAGTGTGATGAGGGATATATCGCAGAAGGGATGTCTGCGACTATTGTCGGACTATTAGCCAACAACTGGAAGACCTCCCATCAACTCATGCATTTATCTGAAAGCGACCGCGCTTTCGAGTCATGGATGATTAATCACATCAATACGACCACGAACGATCGTGATCTCGATAAAGTCGTGAGAAACGCCGCGGATAACTGCCCGGAAGGCGATAAAGCGTTCTGCAATCAGATTGAGAATGCCGCACAAGGCGCGTTGAAGGAACTGCAAAGCCAATAGCCAAAAGTGCTCTCACGGGGAGAGCAGGAAACGAAGCAATCGATTCTCTCCCACCTCTCGTACTCCTGCTCGCTTCCCCACCTCACTTTCTGCAATTCTAAAGAAATCCCCCATCGCGCCGATCATCATCCGTGTGTATTATTTCCCGTAGCTTTTACAACAACTACCCTTAACTCAAATACTTAAGCGCCAAAGCGAAAGGCATCATGAGCACACCGATCAAACGGCTAGAAATCATTAAAAATGCCATTGAACTGGAAGATGACGACATCATCCAGAGCCAGCTGACACGCCTGAAAAATGAAGCGTTTGACGATGCGCTACAGGCAATCGTCGTGGCGCTTGAGGAGAAGAACTACACCGCGGCGATGGCAGCAATCGTCGCCTGGTTGCAGGGCCAGCGCGCCGTGACCCCATGGCGCGACCCGCAGGTGGCGGCCAGCAAGCTGGAGCTGAAGGCGCTGGAAGAGCGTCTTCGCGATCTGATTGACCGTCGCAACGCGCGGGTGCAGCAGCTGGATGAATTTAACGATCTCTATTTCTCCCGCCTGGGTCCCCTGATGCAGCAGATCCTCGCCCTGCGTAAAACCCTGGCGGAGCTAAACCTGCGTCGTCAGCAGGCGGAAGCGCGTCGTCGCGAGGAAGATTACCGTCGCTGCCAGCACTATATGGCGCAGGCGGTAGAGGTGCTGGCGACGCTCACCCAGCGCTGGCGCGACCTCCCGGCAGATTCCGTACAGGCCGCCGAGGCGCGTAAGCATCTGGAGCAGCAAAGTAATCTGATTGCCAA
The DNA here is from genome assembly GCF_020216105.1 of Enterobacter sp. K16B. Taxonomy (NCBI): domain Bacteria; kingdom Pseudomonadati; phylum Pseudomonadota; class Gammaproteobacteria; order Enterobacterales; family Enterobacteriaceae; genus Enterobacter; species Enterobacter sp. K16B. Next base: position 7,290 of record NZ_JAIWJZ010000138.1, on the reverse strand, counting down.
CCTGCTGGCCGAGGCGCTCGAGCTGGAGAGCGGCTTAACGCGCGAAGAGGAGCCTGCGCGGCAGGCCCGCGACGAAGCCAACGAAGAGTATGAGAAGTATCGCGAGCAGCATCACGATGCCGAAGTGCGGATGCGCAAGGGGAAAGATCTTTCGGACGAAGATCGGAACGAACTGAAGCGACTCTGGCGACAGGCGAGCAAACTTTGCCATCCGGACCTGGTGGCGGACGACCTGAAAGAAGAAGCCAACGCAATGATGGTGCAGCTTAACCAGGCCAAACAGCGTGGAGATGTGAAAGCCATCCGCTCACTGGTGGCCCGTCTGCAGCAGGGCTTCGAGCCGCTGATGGCCAGCGACAGGCTGAACGATCTGGAGCGTATCCGCAAAAAAATGGCGCAGGTCCGCGAGCAGATCGACATTTTAGTGAACGAGCTGGCGGAGCTGGAGAAAGAGGAGTCCTGGCTGCTGGTCTCGTCGCTGAGCAATATGGAAGCGTACTTTGCTCAGCAGGAGAAGGCGCTGCACGAGGTCCGCGCCTCGCTCGAACATCAGGTGAACGAAGCGCAGCTGGATTCCGCCGCCTGACTATTTGTCGTGCCAGTATGCGCTGGCACGCACCAGCTGTGGGTCAATCGCGTCGGTTTCAAACTGACGGCTCAGCGTTTTCACCACCTTCCCTTCCCCGGTGAGCCAGATGAAGTAGTCCTCCGCCGGGACGCTCAGCGCCGCCAGATGATCTGCGACCGCCTGCTCGCTGTGCCCCACCACCCAGGTGATATCGAACCCACTCAGGTGCGCCAGATACGCCTTATAAGACTCGTCTCCAACCGTCACTACCGCATGAACCTCCGGGCGAACCGGCAGTTTAGCAAGGCTCTCTAAGCGCCGACGCAGCGCAGGCATGCCGGATTCATCGCACACGTACAGCTGCCAGGCGTAATCTTCCGGCACCACCAGCGAACCGCGCGGGCCGCCGATTGTCAGTCTGTCACCCGCTTTCGCCTCAAGGGCCCAGCGGCTGGCAATACCGCCGTCATGAATGAAGAAATCAAGCATCAGTTCGTGACGGGCTTCAGCGTACAGCGGCGTATAGTCGCGCGCCTGCGGACGCACGCCTTCACCCCAGTCGATGCCTTCATCGGTCACCACCGGCGGTACAAACGTTGTCCCGGGGGCCGGGAAAAAGACTTTGGTGTGGTCGTCGAAACCGCGGGAGCTGAAGCCTTCCAGCGCCTCGCCGCCCAAAACAATACGCTGGAAGCCCGCGCTGACGCGCTCAACGCGAAGCACCGTCAGCTCGCGAAAACGCAGCTCATTACGAACACGCTGCGGGTAACGGGTAGATGCCATTTTTAGCCCCTTCTCTGGTGAATACGATATATCTAAATCAATTTTCAAATGATAATGATTACTAATCAGAGAAAAAGCAAGATCTTTTAGATTGCATCTGAATATATCTTAGATATAGTTTAGATATATCAAATAAAAGGGGATAGTATGCGACACGAACACGAGGGCGGCGGACGTCGACCGCGCTTTTTCGGCCACGGCGACCTGCGGCTGGTGATTCTGGATATCCTGACCCGCAACGCGAGCCACGGCTATGAGCTGATTAAAGAGATCGAGAACCTGACCCAGGGAAACTACACCCCCAGTCCTGGGGTGATCTATCCGACGCTGGACTACCTTCAGGATCAGGCCTTTATCACCATTACCGAAGAAGACAACGGGCGTAAGCGGATTGCGATTAGCGCTGCAGGACAGCAGTGGCTGGATGAAAACCAGGAGCAGCTTGAACACATACAGGCCCGTATTAAAGCGCGCTCCGTTGGCTTTCAGCTGCGCAAAAACCCGCAGATGAAGCGGGCCCTGGATAACTTCAAAGCGGTGTTAGACCTGAAGGTGAATCAGGGAGAGCTCAGCGACGCGCAGCTGAAGCAGATCGTCGGCGTGATTGACCGCGCGGCGCTGGAGATCTCCCAACTGGATTAAGCCGGCGCGTGTTCGCTCACGCGGAAGACGCGTACCAGCTCTTTAAGGTGCATCGCCTGTTCGTTAAGCGATGCCGCCGCCGCAACCGACTCCTCGACCAGCGCGGAGTTTTGCTGGGTGGTGGCATCAATCAGGCCAATCGCGCTGTTGATCTGCGAGATCCCCTCCGTCTGCTCATGGCTGGCCTGGCGGATCTCGCGCAGGATCACATCCATCTCCTCCACGTTGCCGACCATCCCGTTGATCAACGCGCTCGCTTTCTCCACCAGGTTCATCCCGTCCTGAGTCTGGCTGGTGGAACTCTCAATCAGCTCGCGGATTTCACTGGCTGACGACGCGCTCTTCTGCGCAAGCTGGCGCACCTCACCGGCCACCACCGCAAAGCCGCGACCGTGCTCGCCGGCACGCGCCGCTTCCACTGCCGCGTTCAGCGCCAGAATGTTGGTCTGGAACGCAATGGCGTCGATCAGGTCGATAATGTCGGACATCCGGTTCGAGGTTTCATTAATCAGGCGCATTTTGCTGGTCACCTGCTTCATCATCTCGCCGTTGTTTTTGACCACCGTGGCGGCATCTGCCGAGAGGTTAGTCGCTTCCCCGGTGTGCGCGGCCGTGTTTTTCACCGTCGCGGTGATCTGCTCCATTGAGGCGGCGGTCTGCTCAACAGAACTTGCCTGCTCTTCCGTGCGCGCGGCCAGATCCTGGTTCCCGGCGACAATCTGCGCGGCTGCGCTGGAGATATTCTCCGAGCCGGTCTGGACCTGCTGCACAATATCCAGCAGACGCGACTTCATCTCCATCAGCGCATGCAGCAGCAGGCCCGTTTCGTCTTTGCCGTGCGGCGTGATGCTCCCCGTCAGATCGCCTTCTGAAATCGCTTTTGCAAAATTCACCGCCTCGCCGAGCGGACGGGTGATAGCGCGCACAATTAACCAGCCAATCAGGCTACCTGCCGCGACGCTAAAAAGAGTAATCAGGATCAGCAGCAAACGGCTGGACCTGAAATCCCCTTCCACCTGCGCGCCAGCACTCTGCATCTCGCTGTTTTGAATGGCAATCAGCTCCTTCACCTTCGCTTTATAAGCCTGCTGCACGGCGAGAGTGGTGGTCATCATCTCCTGAATGGCGCCCTCACGATTGTTGTTCTGCACCGCCTGCAAAATGCGGTAGCGCGAGTCCAGATACTGCTGGCGCACGCTGCGGATCTCCGCCAGCACCTGCTGAGACTTTTGATCCTGCAGGGCGTTGTTCAGCTCTCCCAGGATCACCGTGATATGCTCGCTGATCTCTTTCAGGCGCTGCTGAGACTGCCCCGTGTAAGTTCCCCGTTCATCCAGCAGCATCAGTTGCTGAGTGCTAATAAATTCCTGGAAGTTATCAATTAACTGGTTCGCTTTTACCGTGGTGGGATAATCACGGGTAATAATGGATTGCATCCCGTTATTTGCCCGGTTCAGGCTCAGCAATGACAGGCTCGCGCTGATGACCATCAGGACAATAAAGAACCCAAACGCCAGAAATAATTTCGTGCCGATCTTTACGTCATGTAGGAACATATTTTCTCCATCGATGTGATTATTTCTCAGACGATCGCTGTTATCGGTAACTAACTAGCTAACTTTATGACTTTGATCGTTTTTTTATTTCATAACCATCACAATGGATAGGTAGCGGCTATTAATATTGCCCCATCGATCGTTACCAGACCGCCAGACGGGGCTTTTTCGAAATAGCATTCTGAATAACTGACTTAGGCAGGAATAAATAACTGAGGCACTTTCTTTAGTTATTTAATAAAAGATTAACATTAAACCACATGAATAGTTACAATCAGAAAAATAAAAAGCCGCTTATTCCTTACGGTACAAACGGCTTTTCTGGAACATAATGGCTTAATGGAGCACGGTCACGGCATCCTTAAGACGTCCGGCGCGGTGTTTCACCATCGCAGAAATGTGCGCGCTCTCCTCGACCAGGTCGGCGTTTTTCTGCGTGATGCTGTCGAGCTCGGCCACCGCGCGGGTTAACTCTGACAACCCGGTGGCCTGCTCGGACGTGGCGTGGCTGATCTGGGCGATCAGCTGCGTCACGTTCTTCACCTGCTCGACAATATCATCCATCGTGCGGCCTGCGGCGTGGACCTGTTCGGAGCCGGACTGCACCTTGCTGGCGCTGGCATCAATCAACTTACGAATATCATTTGCTGCGCTGGCGCTGCGGCTGGCGAGATGGCGCACTTCACCAGCCACCACGGCAAAACCTTTCCCCTGTTCGCCGGCCCTTGCCGCTTCAACAGCCGCATTCAGCGCCAGAATGTTAGTCTGGAACGCGATGTCGTTAATCAGGGAGGTAATGGAGCCAATGCGCTGCGTGCTGTCGGCGATGTCATCCATGGTTTTAACGACGGTCTGCATCGCATTACCCCCTTTCGTCGCCGCACTGCTGGCAGCCACGGAGAGTTTATCCACCTCGGCGGCGGTTTCAGAATTACTCTGTACGGAAGCGGCCATCTGGTTCATTGTCGCGACGGTCTGCTGCACGTTTGCCACGGTCTGACGCGTACGATCGTTCAGATCGTCATTTCCCTTCGCCAGCCTGTCGCTGCCGTCGCGGACGCTCACCACCTGGCTCGAGACGTCATTGATCAACCAGCGGCACATCAGGCCCAGCTGCCCTACCGCCCGCAGCGTTAGCCCCAGCTCATCGCTGCGGTTCAGATGCTCCACGCTGTTGCGCTCACCGGTTGCGACCCTCAGCGCCTGTCGCGCCACATTCTCTACCGGGCGGACAATCTGTTGCTCAAACAGCAGCGTCCCCAGCAGCATCACCACCGCAGCAGCGGCGAGCGGCGTCCAGCCTGCGGAGGTGGTAACCAGCGAGACGGCGAGTACGGCAAAGAGTACCGCCATCACGCTGCGCACGCGCCAGCGCAGCGGCATGGCCGGTAGTTTACCCAGCCAGCCCTTTCTGACCACCAGCCCTTTATGAATACGTTTCTTACAGCTTCCGTCATTCAGCGCCCGGTAGAGCGGCTCCACGGTGGCAATTTCCTCCGCAGTGGCCCTGGTGCGAATCGACATATAGCCTGTCACCTGCCCGTGGCGCACCATCGGCACCGCGTTAGCACGCACCCAGTAGTGGTCGCCGTTTTTACGTCGGTTTTTGACGATCCCGCTCCACGGCTCGCCCTGCTGCAGCGTGTACCACATATCGGCAAACGCGGCTTTTGGCATATCGGGGTGGCGCACCATATTGTGTGGCTGGCCCGTCAGCTCATCGAGCTGGTAGCCGCTCACCTGCACAAAGGTGTCGTTAGCGTGGGTGATGTAGCTGTGGATGTCTGTGGTAGACATTAAGGTGGTGTCATCGTCCAGAGGATATTCATTCTGGGTGACATAGGTTGGAGAGGACATCGTGGGCATCCCTTGCAGGTTATTTGAATGTTAATTTTGTGGGTCAATGTTTTTTCGGCGGTAAACAATTTATCTTTAGTTGTTAAACTTGATGAAGATCGCAGATTTGACTTAAACCATACTTTTTGTGCGATTTTATAATCCATTGATTTCAAATACTTTCGATAAGAAATTACCCACAGTGCATGACCCATTAACGCTTACTTAAGTCGCATCACCTGCACCTCTTTAGTGCAACATGGCGCTTACCCCCTCCCTGATGCTCGCAATCCGGTACCGCGAAATCCCGTTTCGGTTGTATCGGCATGATTAAATATTGTGCAACATTATTTTAACCTGGCGTTTATCCCGATTTTCGTTAAGGCAGCTGAAGTGGCGTAATCCCTGCAATACTTAAACCAGTATCATGTGATACGCGATCCCCGGGAGCATATTTTGAACAGGTTACCTTCCAGCGCCTCGGCTCTTGCCTGTACCGCGCACGCACTGAATCTCATTGAGAAGCGAACGCTTGATCATGAGGAGATGAAACAACTTAACCGAGAGGTCATCGATTACTTTAAAGAGCACGTCAATCCAGGGTTTCTGGAGTATCGCAAATCTGTTACCGCCGGCGGGGATTACGGAGCCGTAGAGTGGCAAGCAGGGAGTCTGAACACGCTTGTCGACACCCAGGGACAGGAGTTTATCGATTGCCTGGGAGGTTTTGGAATTTTCAACGTGGGGCACCGTAATCCAGTTGTGGTTTCCGCCGTACAGAATCAACTTGCGAAACAACCTCTCCATAGCCAGGAGCTGCTCGATCCGCTTCGCGCCATGCTCGCGAAAACGCTGGCAGCCTTAACGCCCGGCAAACTGAAATACAGCTTCTTTAGCAACAGCGGCACGGAATCGGTCGAAGCGGCGATTAAGCTCGCCAAAGCGTACCAGTCGCCGCGCGGGAAATTCACCTTCATTGCCACCAGCGGCGCGTTCCATGGTAAATCCCTGGGCGCACTGTCGGCGACCGCGAAATCCACCTTCCGCAAACCGTTTATGCCGCTGCTGCCGGGCTTCCGCCACGTGCCGTTTGGCGACATTAACGCCATGCGCACCGTGCTGACGGAATGCCGTAAAACCGGTGATGACGTGGCTGCGGTGATCCTGGAGCCGATTCAGGGTGAAGGCGGCGTGATCCTCCCGCCGCAGGGCTATCTGCCTGCCGTGCGTCAGCTGTGCGATGAGTTTGGCGCATTGCTGATCCTCGACGAAGTCCAGACCGGGATGGGGCGCACCGGCAAGATGTTTGCCTGTGAGCACGAGAACGTTCAGCCGGACATTTTATGCCTGGCGAAAGCGTTGGGCGGCGGCGTGATGCCAATCGGTGCGACGGTCGCCACCGAAGAGGTCTTCTCGGTGCTGTTCGACAATCCGTTCCTGCATACCACCACCTTTGGCGGTAACCCGCTGGCCTGTGCGGCCGCGCTGGCGACCATCAACGTGCTGCTTGAGCAAAACCTGCCTGCGCAGGCGGAGCAAAAAGGTGACATGCTGCTGGACGGTTTCCGCCAGCTGGGCCGTGAATACCCGGATCTGATCCAGGAAGCACGCGGCAAAGGGATGCTGATGGCGATTGAGTTTGTTGACAACGAAATCGGCTATAGCTTCGCGAGCGAGATGTTCCGCCAGCGGGTGCTGGTCGCCGGCACGCTGAACAACTCGAAAACCATCCGCATTGAACCGCCGCTGACGCTGACTATTGAGCAGTGTGAGCAGGTGCTGAAAGCGGCACGCAAAGCGCTGGCGGCGCTGCGGGTGAGTGTGGAAGAGGCGTAATCAACGCCGGGTGGCGCTACGCTTACCCGGCCTACCAAATACGGCATATGTAGGCCCGGTAAGCGTAGC
>NZ_JAIWJZ010000137.1:0-14595 GCF_020216105.1 Enterobacter sp. K16B | reverse complement strand
CCGACCCTGTCTCTGCCTCGTTTACGGATAAAGGCAAATGGAGCTATGGCGTACTCATTGGCGCGATGTGTGTCTTGATCCGCGTGGTTAACCCGGCGTACCCGGAAGGGATGATGCTGGCCATTCTGTTTGCCAATCTGTTTGCGCCACTCTTCGATTACCTGGTGGTGCGGGCCAACATTAAGCGGAGGAAGGCGCGTGGCTGAGGTTAAAAATAACGACAGCATCAGCAAAACGCTGCTGGTGGTGCTGGTGCTCTGTCTGGTCTGTTCGATTGTCGTGGCCGGCTCTGCCGTGGGGTTAAAACCCCTGCAGCAGGCGCAACGTGCGCTGGATAAACAGCGCAATATCCTGGCCGTCGCCGGGCTGATGCAGGAAGGGATGAGTGCAGACGACGTCTCGGCGGTCTTTGCGGAGCGTATCTCGCCGCGTCTGGTGGATTTAAAAACCGGACAACTGCTGGATAAAGACCCGGCGAAGTATAACCAGGCGCTGGCGCTGAAAGATCCGCAGATGAGCCTGACGCTGGACGCGTCACAGGATCCGGCTGGCATTAAACGTCGCAGCAATCTTGCTGAAATTTATCTCGTTCGTGACGCCCAAAAACGCGTTAAGGAAGTGGTGCTTCCTGTCTACGGTAACGGCCTGTGGTCAATGATGTATGCCTTTGTGGCCCTGGATACGGATGGCCGCACGGTCAAAGGCATTACGTATTACGACCAGGGAGAAACCCCGGGTCTGGGTGGCGAAGTGGAAAACCCGAACTGGCGGGCGCAGTTTATCGGCAAGAAAGTGCTTGATGACAACGGGCTACCCGCGCTGAAAGTGATGAAAGGGGCGGCACGTCCCGGTGACGACTACGCGGTAGACGGACTGTCCGGCGCCACGCTCACCTCTAAAGGCGTGCAGCACAGTTTTGATTTCTGGATGGGCGAGTTGGGCTTTGGGCCTTTCCTGAAAAACGTACGTGAAGGAGCGCTGAACAATGGCTGATACCGGTGAACTGAAAGAAGTCAAAAAGGTTCTCATTGGCCCACTGCTCGCCAATAACCCGATAACGCTGCAGGTGCTGGGCGTCTGTTCAGCCCTGGCAGTAACGACCAAGCTGGAAACGGCGGTGGTAATGACGCTGGCGGTAACGCTGGTTACTGCGTTTTCCAGCATGTTTATCTCCATGATCCGCCACCACATTCCCAACAGCGTGAGGATCATCGTGCAGATGGCGATCATCGCCTCGCTGGTGATCGTGGTCGATCAGCTGCTGCGCGCCTTCGCCTATGAAACCTCTAAACAGCTCTCGGTGTTTGTTGGGCTTATCATCACCAACTGTATCGTGATGGGACGTGCGGAAGCCTACGCCATGAAAATGCCGCCGCTGGCGAGCTTTATGGACGGTATCGGCAACGGCCTCGGCTATGGTGTGATCCTGCTGACCGTGGGGTTCCTGCGTGAGCTTATTGGCAGCGGTAAATTATTTGGCATCACGGTGCTGGAGACGGTGCAAAACGGCGGCTGGTATCTGCCAAACGGCCTGTTCCTGCTGGCCCCTAGCGCATTTTTCATTATCGGTTTGTTGATCTGGCTGATTCGTACGTTGAGACCAGAACAGCAGGAAAAGGAGTAACCGACGATGGCTCATTACCTGAGTTTGTTTGTGCGGGCGGTGTTTGTTGAAAACATGGCGCTCGCGTTTTTCCTCGGCATGTGTACGTTCCTTGCGGTATCCAAAAAAGTGTCGACGGCATTTGGTCTGGGCGTGGCGGTCACCGTGGTGCTCGGCTTATCGGTGCCGATCAACAACCTGGTGTACAACTTCGTGCTGCGGGACGGCGCGCTGGTAGAGGGCGTTGATCTCAGCTTCCTGAACTTCATCACCTTTATTGGTGTGATTGCCGCGCTGGTGCAAATCCTGGAGATGATCCTCGATAAGTACTTCCCGTCACTCTACAACGCGCTGGGGATCTTCCTGCCGCTGATCGCGGTGAACTGCGCCATCTTCGGCGGCGTTTCGTTTATGGTTCAGCGTGATTACAACTTCAGTGAGTCCGTGGTGTACGGCTTCGGTTCCGGCATCGGCTGGATGCTGGCGATTGTCACCATGGCGGGGATCCGCGAAAAAATGAAATATGCCAACGTGCCTGCAGGGCTGCGTGGCTTAGGGATCACCTTTATCACCACCGGGTTGATGGCGCTGGGCTTTATGTCCTTCTCCGGTGTGCAGCTATAAGGGCTAACAGATGGAAATAATACTTGGCGTGGTGATGTTCACGCTGATTGTACTGGTGCTGTCAGGGCTTATTCTGGTGGCGCGTGCGAAGCTGGTGAATTCCGGCGACGTAGTGATTGATATTAACGACGAGCCGCAGAATCAGATCCGCACCCCGGCGGGGGATAAGCTGCTCAATACGCTCTCGGGAAACGGCATTTTTGTCTCCTCAGCGTGCGGCGGCGGCGGCTCCTGCGGGCAGTGCCGCGTGACGGTAAAAGAGGGCGGTGGCGATATTCTGCCAACCGAGCTGGCGCATATCACCAAACGTGAGGCAAAAGAGGGCTGCCGTCTGGCCTGCCAGGTCGCGGTGCGTCAGAACATGAAAATTGAGCTGCCGGAGGAAATTTTCGGCGTCAAAAAATGGGAGTGCGAGGTTATCTCTAATGATAACAAAGCCACCTTTATTAAAGAGCTGAAGCTGCGGGTGCCGGAAGGGGAAGATGTCCCGTTCCGCGCCGGGGGATACATTCAGATTGAATGTCCGGCGCACACCGTGGCGTATGCGGACTTTGACGTGCCGCAGGCGTATCGTGCCGACTGGGACAAATTCAATCTTTTCCGCTTTGTGTCGGAGGTGAAAGAGCCGACACTGCGTGCCTACTCTATGGCCAACTACCCGGAAGAGAAGGGCATTATCATGCTCAACGTGCGTATTGCCACGCCACCGCCGAACGTGCCGGATGCCCCGCCGGGCATCATGTCGTCGTACATCTGGTCCCTGAAGCCGGGCGATAAGGTAACGATCTCCGGCCCGTTCGGTGAGTTCTTTGCCAAAGATACCGACGCGGAAATGGTGTTTATCGGCGGCGGTGCCGGTATGGCCCCGATGCGCTCGCACATCTTTGACCAGCTCAAACGACTGGGCAGCCAGCGTAAGATTAGCTTCTGGTACGGGGCGCGCTCCCTGCGCGAAATGTTCTATGACGATGAGTTTGAACAGCTGGCGCGTGAAAACCCGAACTTTACCTTCCATGTGGCGCTTTCCGATCCACAGCCGGAAGATAACTGGACGGGCTATACCGGGTTCATCCATAACGTGCTGTATGAAAACTACCTTAAACAGCATCCGGCACCGGAAGACTGCGAGTTCTATATGTGCGGGCCGCCGATGATGAACGCTGCCGTGATTAAGATGCTGAAAGATCTCGGTGTGGAAGATGAGAACATCCTGCTCGATGACTTTGGAGGCTGATGATGCTGACCTTTCTGGCTACCTTCGTGGTTTTCGTGCTCGTCATTTTCGGCATGGCGTTAGGCTGGATCGTTAAGCGGAAAAGCCTTCAGGGCAGCTGCGGCGGCATTACTTCCATTGGGATGGAAAAGGTGTGCGACTGCCCGGAACCGTGCGATGCGCGCAAAAAACGGATGGCCCGCGAACAGCAGCGCATTATTTAGTCTGGTAGGTCGGGTAAGGCGAAGCCGCCACCCGGCGTTCTTATATCCACTTCTCAACCCTCATTTATTTACTGTATACTTATCCAGTGATGAGTGAGGGCTTACTATGCGCAAAATAATCCATGTTGATATGGACTGCTTTTTTGCCGCAGTGGAGATGCGTGACAACCCGGCGCTGCGGGATATCCCCATTGCGATAGGCGGCAGCCGCGTTCAGCGGGGGGTCATCAGCACTGCCAACTATCCTGCGCGCAAATATGGCGTGCGCAGCGCCATGCCGACGGCGATGGCGCTGAAGCTCTGCCCTCATCTCACGCTTTTACCCGGTCGGTTTGAGGCATACAAAGAAGCCTCAAACCATATCCGTGAAATCTTCTCCCGTTATACCTCCCTGATAGAGCCGCTGTCGCTGGACGAGGCCTATCTGGATGTCACCGACAGCGTGCACTGCCACGGCTCCGCCACGCTGATGGCGCAGGAGATCCGTCAGACAATTTTCAACGAGCTCAATCTGACGGCATCGGCGGGCGTGGCCCCTGTAAAATTCCTCGCCAAAATTGCCTCCGATTTAAATAAGCCCAACGGCCAGTACGTTATTACCCCGGAAGAGGTGCCTGCGTTTTTAAAAACGCTGCCGCTTGGCAAAATTCCCGGGGTGGGAAAAGTCTCTGCCGCAAAGCTGGAAAGTATGGGATTACGCACCTGCGAAGATGTGCAGCGAAGCGATCTGGCCATGCTGCTCAAACGCTTTGGGAAGTTTGGCCGCGTGCTGTGGGAACGCAGCCAGGGGATTGACGATCGCGATGTGAACAGCGAACGGTTACGGAAATCCGTCGGCGTTGAGCGAACCCTCAGTGAAGATATTCATGACTGGTCCGAATGCGAGTTTATTATCACAGAACAGCTCTATCCGGAGCTGGAACGTCGCTTAATCAAGGTGAAGCCGGACCTGCTCATTGCCCGGCAGGGCATTAAGCTGAAATTCAATGACTTTCAGCAGACTACGCAGGAACACGTCTGGCCGCGTCTGAATAAAGACGATCTCATTGCGACGGCGAAAAAGGCCTGGGATGAGCGGCGGGCAGGGCGCGGTGTCAGGCTGGTGGGGTTGCACGTCACGTTGCTGGATCCGCAGTTAGAGCGACAGCTGGTATTGGGCCTGTAAAAAAAACCGGTGGCGCGACGTTGTTCACCCTCTCCCTTTGGGAGAGGGCTGGGATGAAGGTATTACTTAGCAGGAATCGCTTTCAGCAGTTCAGTCAGCAGGGTCCAGTAATGACCCACGCTTTCGATATGAACCTGCTCATCCGGCGAGTGCGGCCCGGTAATGGTTGGCCCGATAGAAACCATGTCCATGTCTGGATACGGTTTTTTAAACAGACCACATTCCAGACCCGCGTGGATCACCTGAATGTTCGGGGTGCTGTTGAACAGACGCTGGTAAGTTTCACGCACCAGTGCCATCACCGGCGAGCTTGCGTCCGGCTGCCAGCCCGGGTAGCTGCCTTTGGCGGAGGTTTTTGCACCGGCCAGCGTACCCAGAGATTCCAGCATGCTCACCACATACTCTTTACCGCTGTCGATAAGGGAACGGATCAGGCAGATGATTTCTGCGCTGTCGTCGCTCATGGTTACTACGCCCACGTTCAGTGAGGTTTCCACCACGCCTTTCGCCACGTCGGAGTTGCGGATCACGCCGTTTGGCGTTGCGTTCAACAACTGAACGAAAGTGTCACGAGACTGTGCGGTCAGCGCGGCTTTATCCGTTGAGACGGATTCCAGCACCACGGTCAGGTTTTTCTCTTTCGCGGACAGTTCGTTTTTCAGGATATCCAGGTAAACGCTGGAGAGTTTTTTCAGCTCGTCCGCTTTTGCGGCCGGAACAGCGACAGTCGCGAAGGCTTCACGTGGGATAGCGTTACGCAGCGTACCGCCGTTGAAATCCACCAGACGCAGATCCAGCTCAGCCGCGTGGCCTGCCAGGAAGCGCGCCAGCAGTTTGTTGGCGTTACCCAGACCCAGGTGAATATCACCGCCGGAATGGCCGCCTTTCAGTCCTTTCAGCGTCAGCTTAAAGGTCTGGAAACCGGCAGGAATCGCTTCGCGTGACAGCGGCAGGGTAGAGATGAAATCAATCCCGCCCGCACAGCCCATGTAGATTTCGCCTTCTTCTTCGGAGTCGGTGTTGATCAGAATATCCGCCTGCAGCCAGTTCGGCTGAAGACCAAACGCCCCGTCCATGCCCGCTTCTTCGGTCATGGTCAGCAGCACTTCCAGTGGACCGTGCTGAACGCTGTCGTCAGCCAGCACTGCCAGCGCGGAGGCCATACCGATTCCGTTATCTGCACCCAGGGTGGTGCCGCGGGCTTTCACCCAGTCGCCATCGATATATGGCTGAATAGGATCTTTAGTGAAGTCGTGAACGGTGTCGTTGTTCTTCTGTGGCACCATGTCCAGGTGCGCCTGCAGCACAACCGGTTTACGGTTTTCCATGCCTGCGGTAGCCGGTTTGCGGATCAGAATGTTGCCAACCTGGTCGCGTTCAGCGTGCAGACCTTTTTCCTTCGCCCAACCCATAATATGTTCGGCAAGCTGTTCTTCATGGTAGGACGGGTGTGGAATGGAGCAGATTTTGGCAAAAATATCCCACAGTGGCTGCGGAGATAGTTGAGACAGTTCAGACACGATAAGTCTCCTTGTCGATGCTCTGCAAACAGGGTTGCAGGTCACAGGGTTAGCAGGTTAATAGTCACCACAAGTCAGGCTTGCGAGATGAAACTGAGAATACCACTTTCTCTGCTGGCTGGTAGCATAAAGCATGTAAAAACTCAGGCAGAGGGCGCTAAACACTGGTTTTTAGTGCGTCAGATCTCTATAATCTCGCGCAACCTGGTTCACCCTCATTTTTTTAAGCCGTATATAAACAGGCTGGGACACTTCACATGAGCGAAAAATACGTCGTCACCTGGGACATGTTGCAGATCCACGCACGCAAACTGGCTGCGCGTCTGATGCCTTCCGAACAGTGGAAAGGCATTATTGCCGTCAGCCGTGGCGGCCTGGTACCGGGGGCGCTGCTGGCACGTGAGCTGGGTATTCGTCATGTCGATACCGTTTGCATCTCCAGCTATGACCATGACAACCAGCGCGAGCTGAAAGTGCTGAAACGCGCGGAAGGCGACGGCGAAGGTTTCATTGTTATTGATGATCTGGTGGATACCGGTGGTACTGCGGTGGCCATCCGCGAAATGTACCCGAAAGCGCATTTCGTCACTATCTTCGCGAAACCGGCGGGTCGCCCTCTGGTTGACGATTACGTGATTGATATTCCTCAGGATACCTGGATTGAACAGCCATGGGATATGGGCGTGGTGTTCGTACCGCCAATCTCAGGTCGTTAATTCCAGACCGCAATTATTTTAACGCCCGGTGATGCCGGGCGTTGTTTTTTTTAGTCTGACGCGCGTTACAATAGTCTCTATATGACGTATCCATGGAGGCAACGCAATGACGCAGGCCAATCTCACCGAGACGCTCTTCAAACCCCGTTTCAAGCACCCTGAAACCTCGACGCTGGTGCGCCGTTTTAACCCGGGTACCCAGCCTGCCGTCCAGTCCGCGTTAGACGGTAAAAACGTCCCCCACTGGTACCGCATGATTAACCGCCTGATGTGGATCTGGCGCGGTATCGACCCCCGTGAAATTCTCGATGTGCAGGCGCGCATCGTGATGAGTGAAGCCGAACGGACCGACAGTGAACTCTACGATACGGTGGTGGGCTACCGCGGCGGAAACTGGATCTACGAATGGTCTAAACAGGCGATGCTCTGGCAGCAAAAAGCCAGCCAGGAAGAGGATGCCATGCTCAGCGGCAAGCACTGGCTGCATGCGGCCAATCTCTACGCCATTGCCGCCTATCCTCACTTAAAAGGCGACGAACTGGCCGAGCAGGCGCAGGCGCTGGCCAATCGCGCCTATGAAGAGGCGGCTCAACGCTTGCCGGGCCAGATGCGTGAGCTCGAGTTTACCATTCCGGGTGGGTCATCCGTTACCGGATTCCTGCATATGCCGGAAGGTGAAGGTCCGTTCCCGACCGTACTGATGTGCGGGGGGCTGGATTCGTTGCAGATCGACTATTACAGCCTGTATGAGCGTTACTTCGCACCAAAAGGGATCGCGATGCTGACGCTGGATATGCCCTCTATTGGTTTTTCATCCAAATGGAAACTGACTCAGGATTCCAGCCTGCTGCACCAGCATGCGCTAAAAGCGCTGGAAAATATTCCATGGGTCGACCACACCCGCGTGGCGGCATTTGGCTTCCGTTTTGGGGCGAACGTTGCGGTGCGTCTGGCCTACCTTGAATCTTCTCGTCTGAAAGCCGTGGCCTGTCTTGGCCCGGTGGTTCACGCTCTCCTCAGCGACCCCGCCCGCCAGGGCAGCGTGCCGGAGATGTACCTCGACGTGCTGGCCAGCCGACTGGGTATGCATGATGCATCAGACGAAGCGCTGCGCGTTGAGCTTAATCGCTACTCGTTAAAAACGCAGGGCCTGCTGGGCCGCCGCTGCCCGACGCCGATGCTTTCGGGGTTCTGGAAGAACGATCCGTTCAGCCCGGAAGAAGAGTCGCGTTTAATCACGTCGTCATCTGCGGATGGCAAATTGCTTGAGGTGCCGTTCAGCCCGGTCTATCAGAATTTCGACAAAGCGCTGAAGGAGATTACGCGCTGGATCGCGCAGAGATTGTGTTAATAGATTGCTAAATTTCGCTGGTTTGGTAAAACAGTGGCTTCACAAAAGGAGATCGCAATGACGTTACCGAGTGGACACCCGAAAAGTAGATTGATTAAGAAGTTCATGGCTCTTGGCCCGTATATTCGAGAAGAGCAGTGTGAAGAGAATCGCTTTTTTTTCGACTGCCTGGCTGTATGCGTCAACGTGAAGCCTGCACCCGAAAAACGTGAATTCTGGGGCTGGTGGATGGAAATGGAAGCAGAAGAGAAACGTTTTACCTATAGCTACCAGTTTGGCCTGTTTAATAAAGACGGCAACTGGCAGGCTACCACCATTAAAGATCAGGAAGTGATCGATCGCCTGGAATATACGCTCAAAGAGTTCCACGACAAGGCGCGAGATTTGCTGGCCACGCTGGACCTGAAGCTTGAGCCCGCGGATAATTTTTCCAGTGAAGCGGCGAAACTGACGGCCTGATGCTCTTCTTCCTCTCCCTGTGGGAGAGGGCCGGGCTGAGGGCACCAGACCGCATTAATCCCCGATAAAAAAACCGGCATCAAGCCGGTTTTTTTATGTCTGCATTATCAGAACTGGTAGGTCATCCCCAGGGCAACGATATCGTCGCTGCTCACACCCAGTTTATTATCGTCATCAATCTGGTTGATTTTATAATCAACAAACGCGGACATATTTTTGTTGAAATAATATGTCGCGCCGACATCGATGTATTTCACCAGATCTTCATCACCGATACCTTCGATATCTTTGCCTTTAGACTGGACATAACCCAGGGACGGACGCAGACCGAAATCAAACTGATATTGTGCAACCAGTTCGATGTTCTGGGCTTTATTGGCGAAGCCACCTGAAATTGGGGTCATATTGCGGGTTTCAGAGTACATTGCCGCCAGGTAGATATCGTTCGCGTCATATTTCAGGCCGGTTGCCCAGGCTTCGGCTTTTTTGCCTTCGCCGCGCGTCAGCAGGTTCTGAGCGTTGGTACGGTCAGAGTTGGTGTATGCTCCGCTCACCGCGAAATCGCTGCCACCGAAGTCATAGGACAGAGAAGTACCGAAACCGTCACCGTTCTGTTTCTTGGCGTCACGGTTTTCGTTTTTACCCTGGTATTGCAGCGTCATGTCCAGGCCGTCAACCACGCCGAAGAAGTCGGTGTTGCGGTAGGTGGCAAGACCGGTAGCACGCTTGGTCATGAAGTTATCGGTCTGTGCAGAAGAGTCGCCGCCGAACTCCGGGAACATATCGGTCCAGGCTTCGACGTCATACAGTGCGCCCAGGTTACGACCATAATCCAGAGAACCGAAGTCTTTCAGTTTCAGACCGGCAAATGCCAGACGCGTTTTCTGAGAGGAGTCGCTCTCGGCTTTGTTACCCGCAAATTCGGATTCCCAACGGCCATAGCCCGTCAGCTGATCGTTAATCTGTGTTTCGCCTTTAAAACCGAAACGAACGTACGTCTGGTCACCGTCTTTAGAATCATCATCACTGATGTAGTGCATGGCTTTTACTTTGCCGTACACGTCCAGTTTATTACCGTTCTTATTATAAACTTCTGCGGCGTGAACCGATGCACAAGCTACTGCGCCCGTAACCACTAATGCCAGAGTGCTCTTTTTCATTTTCGATCCTGTCTTATAAACGCGCTAAAAAATTCGCTGGACGATAAGCGTCGGCTTAAGTCCCGTGAAAAAACAGGAAGGGTTTTATCGCTCTGCAATGAAACTTTTATGACAAACTAAGAATAATTTTAAAAAACTGTGATTTATTATTTCGGTAATAAAAGTGTCAATTTTCACCGCTACGCTTCCTGATCCCGCGCAACAAAGTGTTTCGCGATGTGCTAAGGCAGTTGGCAACCGGGCTGACTCCTGTTAAAACGTTCGTTCGACATTACTTTCCCTTATCGTTGAACGGCAGAGAATCATGAGTGACAGCCAGACGCTGGTGGTAAAACTCGGTACCAGTGTGTTAACAGGCGGATCGCGCCGCCTAAATCGCGCCCACATTGTTGAGCTTGTACGTCAGTGCGCTCAGTTACATGCCGCAGGGCATCGTATTGTGATTGTGACCTCCGGGGCGATTGCCGCCGGGCGTGAACACCTGGGTTACCCCGAACTCCCCGCGACGATCGCCTCCAAACAGCTGCTGGCCGCCGTGGGACAAAGCCGACTCATTCAACTCTGGGAACAGCTGTTCTCTATTTATGGTATCCACGTCGGGCAGATGCTGCTGACGCGTGCGGATATGGAAGACAGAGAGCGCTTCCTGAACGCCCGCGATACCCTGCGTGCGCTGCTGGACAACAATATCGTTCCCGTTATTAACGAAAACGATGCCGTTGCCACCGCTGAAATCAAAGTGGGTGATAACGATAACCTCTCTGCGCTGGCGGCGATTCTGGCCGGTGCGGATAAATTACTGCTTCTGACCGACCAGCAGGGGCTGTTTACCGCCGATCCGCGCTCCAACCCGGAAGCCGAGCTGATTACCGACGTTCACGGTATCGACGATGCGCTGCGCGCTATTGCCGGCGACAGCGTATCCGGCCTGGGTACGGGCGGCATGGGAACCAAGCTGCAGGCGGCTGACGTGGCATGCCGCGCCGGTATCGACACCATCATTGCGGCGGGTAGCCGCCCTGGGGTGATTGGTGACGTGATGGAAGGCATCTCCGTCGGTACCCGCTTCCACGCCCAGGAATCCCCGCTGGAAAACCGTAAGCGCTGGATATTTGGTGCGCCGCCTGCGGGCGAGCTTGTTGTTGATGAAGGGGCAACCGCCGCGATTCTGGAACGTGGAAGTTCATTGCTTCCTAAAGGAATTAAAAGCGTGACAGGCAACTTCTCCCGTGGTGAAGTGATCCGTATCCGTAACCTCGAAGGTCGCGACATCGCCCACGGCGTAAGCCGCTATAACAGCGATGCCCTGCGCCGCATCGCGGGTCAACACTCGCAGCAGATCGACGCCATTCTGGGCTATGAATATGGCCCGGTTGCCGTGCATCGCGATGACATGATTATTCGTTAAGGAGCCAGAACATGCTGGAACAAATGGGTGCCGCCGCGAAGGCCGCCTCTTACAAACTGGCGCTCCTTTCCAGCCGCGAGAAAAACCGCGTGCTGGAAAAAATCGCTGATTATCTGGAATCCCAGTCCCAGGAGATTTTGCTCGCCAACGAACAGGATCTGCTGGAAGCGCGTCGTAACGGGTTGAGCGAAGCGATGCTCGACCGCCTGGCCCTGACCCCGGCACGCCTGAAAGGTATCGCCGACGATGTTCGCCAGGTCTGCAATCTGGCTGACCCGGTCGGGCAGGTGATCGACGGTGGACTGCTCGACAGCGGTTTACGTCTTGAACGTCGCCGCGTGCCGCTCGGCGTCATCGGTGTGATTTATGAAGCCCGTCCAAACGTAACGGTGGATGTCGCCTCCCTGTGCCTGAAAACCGGTAACGCCGCTATTCTGCGCGGCGGGAAAGAGACCTGGCGCACCAATGCCGCGACGGTAAAAGTCATTCAGCAGGCGCTGGAAGAGTGTGGCTTACCTGCAGGCGCCGTGCAGGCGATAGAGAGCCCTGACCGCGCGCTGGTCAATGAAATGCTGCGCATGGACAAGTACATCGACATGCTGATCCCACGCGGTGGCGCGGGCCTGCACAAGCTGTGCCGTGAGCAGTCGACGATCCCGGTGATCACCGGCGGTATCGGCGTGTGTCATATCGTGGTGGACGACAGCGCTGAGATTGAACCAGCGCTGAAGATTATCGTGAACGCGAAAACCCAGCGCCCAAGCACCTGTAACACGGTAGAAACGCTGCTGGTGCATCAGGGGATTGCGAACACCTTCCTGCCGGCCCTGAGCAAACAGATGGCAGAGAGCGGCGTAACGCTGCATGCTGACGCCAGCGCGCTCGCGCTGCTTCAGGATGGCCCGGCGAATGTCGTGCCCGTAAAAGCGGAGCAGTACGACGATGAGTTCCTGTCCCTGGATCTGAACGTAAAAATCGTTACCGATCTCGACGACGCGATTGCGCACATCCGTGAGCATGGCACGCAGCATTCCGACGCTATCCTGACGCGTACGCTGCGCAATGCCGATCGCTTCGTGAACGAAGTGGATTCCTCAGCGGTATACGTCAATGCCTCAACGCGCTTCACCGACGGCGGTCAGTTCGGCCTTGGCGCAGAGGTGGCGGTCAGCACGCAGAAACTGCACGCGCGCGGTCCGATGGGGCTGGAAGCGCTGACCACGTATAAGTGGATCGGCTTCGGTGACGATACGATTCGTGCGTAAATAATCACGGGTGATGCAAAAATAGCCGTTTGATTCAAAAGGGCATTGACGCATCACCCGGATAGATCTAACCTTTTGCCCCGTGGTTACACTCGTAACCGGCCTCTCAGGGCCGATATAGCTCAGTTGGTAGAGCAGCGCATTCGTAATGCGAAGGTCGTAGGTTCGACTCCTATTATCGGCACCATTTCAAACTCTTCCCAAGTCTACCGAAATCAACTAAAAGCCTGTATACTAAGGTTTCTGGCCCGTATCTTATCTCCTGTCATCAACTGGACTCAACCGAAATCAAGTCGCAGTTGGGGGCATAAGTGGGGGCATTCTGTGTTCGGTCCAGGGAGATGCCCCCAATGAAGCTTAATGCGCGACAGGTAGACGCTGCTAAACCCAGAGAGAAAGCCTATAAGCTGGCAGATGGTGCTGGTTTGTATCTTGAGGTTGTTCCCTCTGGTTCCAGATACTGGCGGATGAAGTATCGCTTCAATGGAAAAGAGAAACGTATGGCTTTTGGTGTCTATCCAACAGTGTCCCTTGCGCAAGCGAGAGCACTACGTGATGAAGCCAAAAAAAAGCTGGCCGAGGGCATCGATCCGTCTTTCGCCAAAAAAGAAGAAAAGCTGGTTCGCGATGTGCAGCTCAACAACACATTTCAGGCTGTGGCGCTTGAATGGCACGGAACGAAGGTGAGCCGGTGGTCAGAAGGTTATGCCTCCGACATTATCGAAGCTTTCAATAAAGATATTTTTCCCTATATCGGCCAGCAGCCGGTGAATGAAATCAAACCGCTGGTTCTGCTGAATGTGCTGCGTCGAATGGAAAGCCGTGGCGCGACAGAGAAGGCCAAGAAGGTTCGCCAGCGCTGCAGTGAAGTCTTTCGTTACGCCATCGTTACCGGTCGTGCGGAATACAATCCTGCAGCGGATCTAACCAGCGCAATGTCAGGGCATGAATCGAAGCATTATCCCTTCCTTACTGTTGAGGAGTTACCAGACTTCTTTAAAGCTCTCGCAGGCTATACAGGAAGCCCGTTAGTTGTTCTTGCCGCTCGTCTGCTTATCCTTACGGGAGTTCGTACCGGCGAGCTTCGAGGTGCTTTCTGGAGTGAGTTTGATCTTGAGAAAGCCGTGTGGGAAATTCCTGCCGAACGAATGAAGATGAAGCGGCCTCACCTTGTCCCCCTTTCTACCCAAGCGCTGGAAATCGTACAGCAGCTCAAAGGGATGACTGGGCAATATCCACTGATATTCCCAGGGCGAAATGATCCCCGCAAAACGATGAGCGAAGCGAGTATAAATCAGGTGTTCAAGCGGATTGGATATACAGGAAAGGTCACGGGACATGGCTTCCGTCACACCATGAGTACCATTTTGCATGAGCAGGGATTTAACTCGGCGTGGATTGAAACGCAACTTGCACACGTCGATAAGAATGCGATCCGTGGTACTTACAACCATGCGCAATATCTGGAAGGAAGAAGGGAAATGATGCAGTGGTATGGGGATTTTATTGATGAGCTAAGGATGAGAGAAGCTGTAGTGAATATGCGTGTTGCGGGGTAAATACAACAATGCATCAGCCATCTAGATTTATAGATGGCTATTGTTTGGTGTGTTTTTTTGTCTGCGAAGTAATTTGCTTTAGATTCTGCTCTTTGATTCGGGTTCAAGTGGTCAAAACAACGGTAGCATCAGTCCAAAGGCCTTCAAACTATAGGGCAGATTTGTCTACGGGCTCGGGGGCACTCCATATCTTGGGAAGGAGCGTCCATCACTTTGCCACCGCATCGGCACTGATATGCGGGAATAAATCACCTGTCAGCCGATAGCCAATTTTTCATACTCCTCCAACAAAGGGCTCATGACGGCTCCAGTGGCCGTCATGAGCGAG
>NZ_JAIWJZ010000136.1:0-485 GCF_020216105.1 Enterobacter sp. K16B | reverse complement strand
AAGCCTCCCCACAGGTGGTGGCATCCCCGCGGGTCGCATCCACCAGGGCATTCATGTCTTCCGTGGCCTGGCGGTAGTTGTAGTCCCGGGTGCTGACCTGCTTCTGCACCACGTTATGATGGCTCTGCATTTCCCACACCGAGTCCACACCCTTCGAGTGCTGTCCTGACGGCGGCACCGACGGCAGCGTCAGACCTTTCTCATACCCCTGCTGGCTGTCGTAAAACTCCACCACGTCGATGTTCAGCCGCGTGTCGGTGGTAAAACGGAACCAGATACCCACCTCGCCCAGCAGGCGGGTGATAAAGTGCAGGTCGTTCTCACCGTACTGCATCACCTGCTCACGGCGCGGGTACGCTTTACTCAGCGAGAACAGAAAATCCTGGCCGCGCATGCCATGGCGCTCGCGCAGGATTTTTTCCACGATTTACGGGACAGACATGTCCTGGTAAATGGCGTTCTGGTGCGAACGGTCGAGCAGCGCC
>NZ_JAIWJZ010000135.1:0-485 GCF_020216105.1 Enterobacter sp. K16B | reverse complement strand
AAGCCTCCCCACAGGTGGTGGCATCCCCGCGGGTCGCATCCACCAGGGTGTTCATGTCTTCCGTGGCCTGACGGTAATTGTAGTCCCGGGTGCTGACCTGCTTCTGCACCACGTTATGATGGCTCTCCATCTCCCACACCGAGTCCACCCCCTTTGAGTGCTGCCCTGACGGCGGCACCGACGGCAGCGTCAGACCTTTCGCATACCCCTGCTGGCTGTCGTAAAACTCCACCACGTCGATGTTCAGCCGCGTGTCGGTGGTAAAACGGAACCAGATACCCACCTCGCCCAGCAGGCGGGTGATAAAGTGCAGGTCGTTCTCACCGTACTGCATCACCTGCTCGCGGCGCGGGTACTCTTTTGACAGCGAGAACAGAAAATCCTGGCCGCGCATACCGTGGCGCTCGCGCAGGATTTTTTCCACGATTTGCGGGGCGGACATGTCCTGGTAAATGGCGTTCTGGTGCGAACGGTCGAGCAGCGCC
>NZ_JAIWJZ010000014.1:0-71672 GCF_020216105.1 Enterobacter sp. K16B | reverse complement strand
CGCCCCGGCCTTACGGAAACGCTTCGGCGATTTACAGCCGGACCAGGGCATCGCTGTAAGTCATTAATTTTGCTGAAGCAACGTTCATCGCTTCAGGTAAAAAATTACTGGGGATTCCTCAGCCCTTCGGGAGAGGGCTGGGGTGAGGGTATCAGGCCTCCCCCCTTTTTTATGCCATTATACTTCCTGCTCCACCAGCTCAGCTTCCGCGTCCCGCGCGCCTTCATTCTGCGACAGCATCGCGGTCGCTATACCATTCCCCAGTACGTTAATCGCCGAACGGCCCATATCCAGGAAGTGGTCAATCCCCATCAGCAGCAGAATACCGGCCACCGGAATGTTAAAGCTTGGGATCGTCGCGGCCAGCACCACCAGCGAAGAGCGCGGTACGCCCGCAATCCCTTTTGAAGCCAGCATCAGGGTCAACATCAGAACGGTAACTTCCGAGAAGCTCAGGTGAATATTGTACGCCTGCGCGATAAACATCGAGGCGAACGAGCAGTACACCATCGAACCCACCAGGTTGAAGGAGTAGCCAATCGGCAGCACGAAAGAGGCAATGTTGCGTGAACAGCCAAAACGCTCCAGCTGCTCCAGGGTTTTTGGATAGGCGGCTTCAGAACTGCTGGTGGTAAACGCCACCAGTACCGGGTCTTTCAGCATGCTGACCAGACGGAACACCTCTTTTTTCAACACCATGTAACCCACGGCCAGCAGCACCATGCAGGTGAGAAGAATGGCAACATAATAGCCGCCAATAAAGGAGGCATAATTCAACAGAATGCCAAGACCCTGCGTGGCAATTACGGAAGAAATCGCCGCGAAAATTGCCAGCGGGGCAACGTACATCACGTAGCCCGTCACCTTCAGCATGATATGGGAAACCACATCCAGCGCGGCCACCAGCGGTGCGTTGAATTTCTGCCCCAGCGACGCGCCGCCAATGCCGAAGAACATTGAAAACACCACAATCTGCAGGATCTCGTTGTTCGACATCGCCCCCGCGATACTGGTCGGAATGGTGTGAGAGAGGAACGCCTTCAGCGTCATGCCGCCCACGGCCAGGCCAGTATCAACCGCCTCGGTAGGGATAGTCAGGTTCAGGCCGCTCCCCGGATGCTCCAGGGTGACGATAAACAGGCCGACCAGAATCGAGAGCACGGATGAGCTGATAAACCACACCATCGCTTTGCCCCCAACGCGACCAATCGTGGAGGTTTCGCCCAATTTCATGATGCCGACGGTCAGCGTGCTGAAGACCAGGGGCGCAATGACCATTTTGATCAGACGAAGGAAGATATCGGTCAGAAGAGTAATGTTATCCGACCAGGCTTTGATGGCATCCGCAGATGCATACTCATGAATTGCTGCCCCTGAAAGAATACCCGCCAGCATGAATATCACGATGAAGAGTGTGAGTTTGTTTGCACTTGCCACGAAAAAAGACCCTCTATGCGCTTCTGATGGAGCCCGCGTCGATACATATAAATTTTTTATTACAACGCGGGAAATTATTCGGCACATAAATTGACGCAAACGGTAGGGGGTTACAACTCCTTTTTAAGTTTTATTAATTTTGTTGTTAATGTGCCGACGATATATTGTGACGCTTATCACATTTTTGCGGATATATCCTCCGTAAAAGCGGAAAAATATTTCTGCTTTTCAATTTAACGTTCTGTTTTTTATAAATAAACTGTGTCAATAAGACATTGGTGTGTCCTGCCATGCGCCGGGTGGTCGAAGCGATATCCGTAAACTAAATTCTCAATAACCCCCTCAGAGGAACGTTAAGCGGGGCTAACATCTTGAACACTCGAAATAAAAAGTGGCATGGGAACGGAAATGTCTTCTGGAGGGTGGTAAATGAAAAGAAAACGCCTTTTGATCTGCGCTGGCACTTTACTGATGGCAACAACCGTCCACCAGGCGTTGGCCGTGACCAGCAGCGGCACCATTGGGGCCACGCTGACGCTGACAAATGGTTGTCTGATCAACGGATCGCCAACGCAAAATGGGATTAATTTCGGTACGCTGGATTTCGGCACCCATCCTGCAACGTTTTCCACCCTGACCACACAGTTAACCGGCGCCAGCGGCGGAAACACCTTCACCATCCAGTGCACCACCGCCAGCTATTCGGTGGCGATCACCGGCAACGCCAACTCCACCGCACCCGGTACCGTGGTCGGGACACCGGGCACCCCTGCGCGTTATCTGGTCAATACGGCCAACGCGGCGCAGGGCGTGGCGTACAGCCTGTATAGCGACAGCGGATTTAACTCCGTAATTGCCAATAACACCGCGTTGTCGGCCGCCTCTACGGCGGGTGGCGTCGACAGTTACACCCTTTACGGGCGTATTACCGGCGGCGGTAATAGCGTAACGGTCGTACCGGGCACGTACACCGACACGATAAACGTCAGCGTAACCTATTAGTTCAGCACGGCCATGACGGCATCTCTTAGAGGTCTGCGCAAATGCGCAGAGGGACACGTGCAGCCATTTTTCGCGCTGATGGTCGGATTGCTCATGCTGCCCACGGCGGAGGCGGTGACATCACAGTCCTTTAAGGTTAGCGCCACCATTGTACCGGGCTGCGCGGTGGCCACCGGCAGCGGAGGTATTCTCGGTACGCTGGATTTTGGCAGCCATAACGGTGTCGAGAGCGCGCCGGTAAGCACCAGCTTTATACCAAACGGCGCATTGTCCATTGCCTGTACGCCTGGCGTGGCGCTGAGCATGAGCATAAATGGCGGTCAAAATTACGCCTCCCTGCGCCGTATGAAACGGACCAATGGCCCGGAAATGGTGGGATACCGGCTCTACAGCAGCAGTTCGCTGGCTGCCAACAGCGAAATAGGCGTCAACCAGGCGATACCGGTGACCTATACCAATAGCAATAATATCGCGCTGCCGCTTTTTGGCGTGGCGCTACTGACCGGGTTTAGCCCGGCAGGAACCTATTCCGATCAGCTCACCGTGACCTTGTCATGGTAATAAAGGGAGAGTGTCGATGAAGCCATTTTTCAGACGTTTTGGTCTGGCGGGGGCATGGGTTCTGGCGGCAGCAGGCCAGGCACAGGCGGCCGCCACCATACTGTTATGGCCTATCGATCCGTGGCTTGCGGCAGACGCTAAGGCCACGGAGCTGTGGATCCAGAACCAGGGAAACAGCGCGACGACGATGCAGGTGCGCATTGTGCGCTGGAAGCAGGAGGACGGGCACGAACGTTATACCGCGCAGCAGGATGTGGTCGCCAGCCCGCCCATCGTCACGATTGCCGCCGGCAGTAAACAGCTTATTCGCCTGATCAAACAGGCCTCCGTTCCTGCGGGCGTCGAGCAAGCCTACCGCATTATTGTGGATGAAATCCCTCAGGCTGACGTTAAAGCCGAACCCGCCATCGGCCTCAAGTTACAGATGCGTTATTCCATTCCGCTGTTTGTTTATGGCCAGGGGATCCCGACCATAAAAGAGGGCGCGCATCACGCGGTGGTGGAGACCCGAAATCTGAGCTGGCGGGTCACGCAGGCGGGCGGACAACCGGCCCTGGAGGTGCAGAATCGGGGGGATGTCCATGTCAGGCTGAGTCAGGTCGCGCTGGAGCAGGGAGGACAGAAACGCACGATTGCGGAGGGATTACTGGGTTATGTCCTGCCGGGCAGCAGTCGCAGCTGGCCGATACCCGCAGGCGTACGTCAGCCAGAGCGGATGAGCGCGCAGATTAATGCCAGGGACGCACAATGGCAGTCGACGCCCGTCAACTGACGCCGGTCATGATGATTCTGCTTTCCGTCAGTTCCGCGACCTGGGCTGAGCCCGGCGACGATGCTCTCCCGCCGCCTCCCCAGGCGCAGGCGATCAATGATGAGGCCGTCTTCCAGCTTGCCCTCGTGCTGAACCATTACGATACCGGCCTGGTCGTGCCGGTGACGCAACGTAAAGGCGCGTTCTTTATCTCCAGCGCCGATTTGCTGCGCGCAGGGCTGCCCCCGGAGCATGTCCCCACCGGCGAGGTGAATCTCTCCTCGCTTTCCCGGGTGAGGGTGGAGTACGACAGTGCCGCCCAGCGCCTGCTGCTGACCGTTCCCCGCGACTGGGTTACTGCCCGCGTGACCCCTTTCGGTGCGCAAACGGCGCAGACCAAACCGCACTTTGGCCGCGGTGCGCTGCTCAATTACGATCTCTACACCAACCACACGGAACACATCGGCGGTCAGGCCTCGCTCTGGCACGAGTTTCGCTACTTCAACGAGAACGGCTCGTTTTCCTCCACCGGCTACGCGCGGGAAAATTTCACCGGTAACGACGGTCAGCAGGAAGGGTATGTCCGCTATGACACGACCCTGCTGTTCACAAACGAAGACGATGCCATAAGCTGGAGCGTGGGCGATGTGATCAGCGACGCCCTGACCTGGAGCTCCAGCGTGCGGATGGGCGGGATCAGCGTCGGGCGGGATTTCTCCCTGCGCCCCGACCTGGTGACATGGCCGCTGCCCGAGTTCTCGGGGGACGCCGCGGTACCCACCTCGGTCGATCTCTTTATCAATGGCTATCGCTCCGGCTCAACCCAGCTTCAGCCGGGTCCCTTCACGCTGACCAATCTGCCCTATATAAACGGCGCCGGGGATGCGGTGCTGGTCACCACCGATGCGCTGGGGCGCCAGGTGAGCACCACGCTACCGTTTTATGTCACCAGCGATCTGCTGAAACAAGGGCTAAGCGACGGTGCCGTGACCCTGGGCAGCCTGCGGCGCAATTACGGCATTAAGAATTTCGACTATGGCTCTGCGGCAGGCAGCGGCTCGTATCGCTATGGGGTAACGGACTGGCTGACGCTGGAAGGCCACGCGGAAGGGGCGCAGGCGCTGGCGCTGGGTGGGGTGGGGACGGTGCTTAAACTCGGCCAGTTTGGCGTGGTGAATACCGCTTACACGCAAAGCCGCATGGGCGGGGATGCCGGCGGGCAGGTCAACTGGGGTTACCAGTACAGCACCAGCGAGTTTAGCGTGGCCACCCAGCACTCGCGCCGCGACCGTGGCTTTGGCAATCTCGCCCTCTACGACCAGCCGACGGTCTATGACGAAAACGACAGACCCATCGCCAGCTTTAGTCGTAATACGGACCAGTACTCGCTGACCTTCAATCTGGGACAGTACGGCAACATTGGGGCGGCCTGGATCGGTGTGGAGAGCTTTGACAGTCAAAAAACGGAGCTGCTGAACCTCTCCTGGAGCCGTAACTTGTGGGGTGCGAGCAGTATTTATCTCGCCGCGAGCCGGGACCAGCAGCAGGGAGACTGGACGGTCGCACTGTCGCTGCAGGTCCCGCTGGGCGCTCTCGACAGCGCCGCTGTCACCGTTGAACATACCCCGCAAGCAGGCAGCACCCAGCGCATTAACTACAACCACTCCATGCCCTCCGACGGCGGGTTTAGCTGGAACATGGCGTGGGCCAACCAGTCGAAAGCCAGTGATTACCAGCAGGGCACGCTGGGCTGGCGCAACAACACGATTGAGCTGCAGGGCGGCGGCTATGGAGAAAGGGAGATGATGACCTGGTGGGGCGAGGCGATGGGCGCGATTGTCCTGATGGACGGCGAGCTGTTTGCGGCGAACAAGATCAACGACGCGTTTGTGGTCATCAGCACTGACGGCCACCCGGATGTTCCCGTCAGCTATGAGAACCAGCCCGTCGGGAAAACCAATCGCAACGGTTACCTGCTGGTCAGCGGGGTGTCGGCCTATTACCCGGCAAGTTACCGCATTGATACCCTGAATCTGCCGGCAGATACCCGACTAAAAGAGACCGAGCGGCGGATCGCTATCCGGCGTCACAGCGGCTATCTTGTGGATTTTCCCATGGAGCAGGAGCGGGTGGCGAGCGTGATCCTGCACGACGCGCACGGGCAGGCGCTCCCGGTGGGCAGTCAGGTCAGACGCGCCTCGCGCAGCAATGCGGTGGTGGGGTATGACGGCATCGCCTGGCTGGAAAACCTTAACGATGTGAACCCACTGGAGGTGATCGCGCCTGACGGAAAACGCTGTACGACAACCCTGACTATGGGGGCGAATCCCGAGCATAAGCTGCAAACCTACGGCCCGCTGATTTGTCGGGAGAAGCCATGAGGCGCCTGCTATGTATGCTTCTGCTGCTGGTGACCAGCGGCAGCTGGGCTGACTGTCGGGTCAGTACGGTCAACGCCGCGTTTGGGAGTGTGACCTCATTCGCGCTGAGTGGATCTGGCGAAGTGGCCACTACCGGTACGCTGGTCGTGGCCTGTGATGCGCTGTTGAACTTGCTGACCGGGGATACCATCACGCTGAATTTTGTCTCAGCAACCGTTTCGGCCAATGGTCGGGCGACCATGAAGCGTACCGATAACGCGACCATCACGGATGTGATCCCGACGCGTCTGTGCGGGCAGTCGGGCTGCGCTAACAACAGTGAAGTGCAAACCAGTAAAACCTATACCTGGGACAGCAGTACCTTGTTAAACCTGATTGGCGGCAAACAATACAATATCCCTCTCTATTTCCGGACGGTTCCGGGGCAAAATGTGACCGCCGGTCCTTATCAGGTGACGCTTAACTTTGATATCACCTATAGCGTCTGCTCGGTGGGCGTGCTCAACGCCTGTTTGTCGGGGCTTCAGACCGGAACGAAAGGGACCAGCATCACGTTGGATATGACCGTTACCAACGACTGCAGCGCCATGACCACGCCGGATGTTAACTTTAACAGCGCGCCGCTGGTGCAAAGTTTCCCGACCGTCTCGCAGGCGATTGCCGTGACCTGTACCAAAGGCAGTACCTATACCATCGGCATTAACAATGGTGCCAACGCGCTGAATAACGTGCGCCGGATGGTGAGCGGCAGTAACTATCTGAGTTATGACATCTATAAAGAAGCCACGACTAACCGCTGGGGCAGCAGCGGCAGCGAGCGCTGGACCAGCGCAACCTCATCGCAGGTCAGCGCTGACGGTTTACTGCGCACCTATAACTACACCGCCAAAGTCCTGACCAGCCAGACCACGCCACCCGCCGGAACCTACACCGACACGCTGATTGTCGACGTGGCGTTTTAACCCCCGCGCTTTTCCCTTTCGCAAATGTAAAGTTCCTGTGGGCTGTGCCGATAACACCGTTAATAAATCTATGAGAAGGTGTTGTATGTTGAACCGTATCCGCGTTGTCACAATGCTCATGATGGTGCTGGTCATTTTCGCACTTCTTCAGCTCATCTCCGGCGGGCTTTTTTTCTCGTCATTAAAACAGAACCAGGACAGCTTTGCGGCCTCGAACGATCTCCGTCTGCAGCAGAGTGAACTCACCTCCACGTGGGATCTGATGCTGCAAACGCGTATTAACCTGAGCCGCTCGTCCGCACGCATGATGATGGATCCCAACAATCAGCAGAGCAGCGCGAAAACCGATCTGTTAAAGAATGCCCGCGCCACGCTTGCTGACGCCGCTAAACACTACGACGCCTTCAAAAAGATCACCCCGCAGCCTGCGATGGAGCAGGTGAGCCAGAATATTGATGAAAAATACAACGCCTACTATGCCGGTCTGACGGAGCTGATTCAGTTCCTGGAGAGCGGCAACATGGACGCCTATTTCGCGCAGCCTACGCAAGGGATGCAAAACGCGCTCGGCGCGGCGCTGGGAGAGTATGCCAAAGCCAGCGGGGATCTCTATCACTCGGCCTTTACTGAAAGCCAGAATGACTACCGCTTTGCAAAATGGCAGATGGCGGTGATGGCGCTGGCGCTGGTCATTGTGCTGGTCGCGGTCTGGTACGGCATTCGTCATATTCTGCTGAACCCGCTCGGTCGCGTTATTGCTCACATTCGTGAGATTGCCGGCGGCGACCTGACCAAAACGCTGACTGTGTCCGGGCGCAATGAGATCACCGAACTGGCCAACAGCGTTGACCATATGCAGCGTTCACTTATCGATACCGTTGCCAACGTGCGTAGCGGCACCGATGCCATCTATACCGGCACCAGCGAAATTGCGATGGGGAATAACGACCTCTCTTCCCGCACTGAACAGCAGGCATCGGCGCTGGAAGAGACGGCGGCCAGCATGGAGCAGCTCACCGCGACCGTGAAGCAGAACGCCGATAACGCCCGCCAGGCGTCTCAGCTGGCTGAAAGTGCCTCCGAAACCGCGCAGCGCGGCGGTCGCGTGGTGGACGGCGTGGTGAAGACCATGCATGAAATCGCCGACAGCTCGAAGAAAATTGCCGACATCATCAGCGTAATTGACGGTATCGCTTTCCAGACCAACATCCTGGCCCTGAACGCCGCCGTGGAAGCCGCGCGTGCGGGCGAGCAGGGGCGCGGGTTTGCCGTGGTGGCCGGGGAAGTTCGCAACCTGGCCAGCCGCAGCGCCAATGCGGCAAAAGAGATCAAATCGCTGATTGAAGATTCCGTTTCCCGCGTGGATACCGGCTCCGTGCTGGTGGAAAGCGCCGGGGAGACCATGAATGACATCGTGAATGCCGTTACCCGCGTGACGGACATCATGGGTGAAATCGCCTCTGCGTCTGATGAGCAGAGTCGTGGTATCGACCAGGTCGCCCTGGCGGTATCGGAAATGGATCGCGTGACACAACAAAACGCCGCGCTGGTGCAGGAGTCCGCTGCGGCGGCCGCTGCCCTGGAAGACCAGGCGAGCCGTCTGAAGATGGCCGTCTCGGCGTTTCGTCTCGCTTCACTGGCTGGAAATACGGTCACCCCGCAGGCGACGTATCGCGCACCCGCCGCTGTATCGGCGGCAAACCGTACGCGTTCTGCAACGACCGGACAAGATGAAAACTGGGAAACATTTTGACTGACATTTAAACCGCGGCTGCTTGCCGCTTATTGGGAGCGTGGATGTTAAATCGTATTCGTATCTCGACCACACTGTTTTTGATTCTGATCCTTTGCGGTGTGTTGCAGGTTGGCAGTAACGGGTTGTCTTTTTGGGCGTTTCGCGATGGCTATCAGAATTTGCAGGATGTTGAGGCGAGTAATCAGCAGCGCTCCGCACTGGCACAAACCCGTGCCGTGCTGTTGCAGGCAAGCACTGCGCTGAACAAGGCGGGAACCTTAACCGCGCTGAGTTATCCGCCGGATGATATCAAAGCGCTGATGGCCACCGCGCGCGACAGCCTGAAGCAGGCTGACGCACAGTTTAAAACCTTTACGGCACAGGCCGCCGACAGCGAGAAAGCGAAAGCGCTGAAGGTCGCCATGAAGAAGAACTTTGAACAGTGGTACAGCGATCTGGACCACCAGGCGACCTGGCTTGAAAACAACCAGCTGTCGGACTTTATGACCGCGCCGGTCCAGGCCTCTCAGGCAGCGTTTGACAACAGCTTTAACGCCTGGCAGCAGGATATCAACCAGTTTGTTCAGCGTGCCGGCGAAGAGAGCCGTAAAAGCTATCACATGTCGGGCGTGATCTTTGCCGTGGTGGTGATTCTGGCAGGGTTGCTGACCGGCGCCGCGCTGCTCTGGTCGCGCAAAATGATTGTGCAGCCGCTGGCGATCATCAGCAGCCACTTCGACAGTATTGCGAAGGGGGACCTGGCGCGCCCGGTGGCGGTGTTCGGTAAGAACGAAATTTCGGCGATCTTTGCCAGCCTGAAGGCGATGCAGGGCGCTCTGCGGGAAACGGTATCCGATGTACGTCAGGGCAGTTATGCCATGCACACCGGCATCTCAGAGATTGCGGCAGGCAATAACGATCTCTCCTCCCGTACCGAGCAGCAGGCGGCCTCCCTGGCGCAGACGGCGGCCAGTATGGAGCAACTGACCGCGACGGTAAGCCAGAACGCCGATAACGCGCGTCAGGCGTCTGACCTGTCAAAACAGGCGGCCATGACGGCGAAGAAGGGCGGCGATCAGGCCTCCCATGTCGCCAGCACCATGCAGGAGATTGCCGCCAGTTCGCAGAAAATTGGTGACATCATCAGCGTAATTGACGGTATCGCGTTCCAGACCAACATACTGGCGCTGAATGCCGCGGTGGAAGCGGCGCGTGCCGGTGAACAGGGACGCGGGTTTGCAGTGGTGGCGGGAGAAGTGCGTAACCTGGCGAGCCGCAGCGCCAACGCGGCGAAAGAAATTAAGGGCCTGATTGAAGAGTCGGTGTCACGCGTTCAGCAAGGCTCCGCCCTGGTGGATACGGCGGCGCAAACCATGCATGAGATCGTCACCTCCGTCACGCGGGTAAACGACATCATGGGCGAAATTGCCTCTGCGTCGGATGAGCAGCGTCGCGGCATTGAACAGGTCGCACAAGCGGTCAGCCAGATGGATCAGGTGACGCAACAGAACGCCTCGTTAGTTGAGGAAGCGGCAGCGGCAACGGATCAGCTCGCCAGTCAGGCGGATCACCTGACCGGGCTGGTCGCGGTATTTAATGTCAAAGAGCACGTTGAAGCAGTAACAGAAGTCGGGCGGTCGCAGGCCGTGCCAGTTGTATCCTGAATGTAATTAAGAAGGCGCTATGACATCACCAATGCCTCCTGGGCAAACGTCATTATTGTTGCAGATGACACAGCGCCTCGCGCTGTCCGACGCGCATTTTCGTCGGATATGTCAGTTAATCTACCAGCGTGCGGGGATCGTGCTTGCGGATCATAAGCGAGACATGGTCTACAACCGACTGGTGCGGCGCTTGCGTACGCTGGGGCTGGATGATTTTGGTCGCTATTTGAGCATGCTTGAAGCGAACCAGAACAGCGCTGAGTGGCAGGCTTTTATTAACTCCTTAACCACTAACCTGACGGCGTTTTTCCGCGAAGCTCACCACTTCCCGGTACTGGCCGAGCACGCACGCCGTCGCACCGGGGAGTATCGCGTCTGGAGTGCGGCCGCTTCGACGGGGGAAGAGCCTTATTCGCTGGCGATCACCCTTGCCGACACGCTGGGAATGGCCCCCGGACGCTGGAAAGTCTACGCCAGCGATATCGATACCGAGGTGCTGGAGAAGGCGCGTAACGGGGTTTATCGCCAGGATGAACTGAAAACACTCTCTCCGCAGCAGCTGCAGCGGTATTTCATGCGCGGCACCGGCCCGCATGAAGGCCTGGTACGCGTACGCCAGGAGCTGGCGAACTGCGTCGAATTCGCGCCCGTTAACCTGCTGGATAAGCAGTACAACGTGCCGGGGCCGTTCGATGCCATTTTTTGCCGTAACGTCATGATCTATTTTGATAAAACGACGCAACAGGACATATTGCGTCGGTTTGTTCCGTTGCTCAAGCCTGACGGTTTACTGTTTGCCGGGCACTCGGAAAACTTCAGCAACCTCGTGCGTGAGTTTAGCCTGCGTGGGCAAACGGTATATGCGCTGAGTAAGGAAAAAGCATGAGTAAAATCAGGGTATTGTCTGTCGATGATTCGGCGCTGATGCGTCAGATCATGACTGAAATTATCAATAGCCACAGCGACATGGAGATGGTGGCTACTGCGCCTGACCCACTGGTAGCGCGGGATTTAATTAAAAAATATAACCCCGACGTGCTCACGCTGGATGTCGAGATGCCGCGCATGGATGGCATAGATTTCCTCGAAAAATTAATGCGACTGCGGCCAATGCCGGTGGTGATGGTCTCTTCCCTGACCGGGAAAGGATCGGAAATCACCCTGCGTGCGCTGGAGCTGGGGGCGGTGGATTTTGTCACCAAACCGCAGCTTGGCATTCGTGAGGGGATGCTGGCGTACAGCGAAATGATTGCGGAGAAGATCCGCACCGCGTCGCGGGCGAAGCTTGCCGCGCATAAGCCGATGGCCGCACCGGCGACCTTAAAAGCCGGTCCGTTACTCAGCTCGGAAAAATTGCTGGTTATTGGCGCGTCAACCGGAGGAACAGAGGCAATTCGTCATGTACTCCAGCCATTGCCGCTGTCGAGTCCGGGTATTCTGATCACTCAGCATATGCCGCCAGGCTTTACCCGTTCGTTCGCCGAGCGTCTCAACAAGCTGTGCCAGATCAGCGTGAAAGAGGCGGAAGACGGCGAGCGCGTGCTGCCGGGACATGCGTATATCGCCCCTGGCGACAAGCATATGGAGCTGGCGCGCAGCGGCGCTAACTATCAGATCAAAATTCATGACGGACCGCCGGTTAACCGGCACCGTCCGTCGGTGGATGTGCTGTTTCATTCGGTGGCGAAACATGCGGGGCGCAACGCCGTTGGGGTGATCCTGACGGGGATGGGCAACGATGGTGCCGCCGGAATGCTTGCAATGCACCAGGCTGGCGCCTGGACGATTGCGCAGAATGAAGCAAGTTGTGTGGTGTTCGGCATGCCGCGCGAGGCCATCAATATGGGTGGCGTGAGCGAAGTGGTCGATCTTAGCCAGGTAAGCCAGCAGATGCTGGCGAAAATCAGTGCCGGACAGGCAATACGTATTTGACTCAGGAGTATTATTTTATGGCGGATAAAGAGCTTAAGTTTTTGGTTGTGGATGACTTTTCCACCATGCGTCGCATCGTGCGCAACCTGCTGAAGGAGCTGGGCTTCAACAACGTTGAAGAAGCAGAAGACGGCGTTGACGCGCTGAACAAACTGCAGGCGGGCGGGTTTGGTTTTGTTATCTCCGACTGGAACATGCCAAACATGGACGGTCTGGAACTGCTGAAAACCATTCGTGCGGACGCGGGAATGGCCTCTATGCCGGTTCTGATGGTCACTGCAGAAGCGAAAAAAGAGAACATCATTGCCGCTGCACAGGCGGGCGCAAGCGGCTACGTGGTGAAGCCATTCACCGCGGCGACCCTGGAAGAGAAGCTCGGTAAGATCTTCGAGAAACTCGGCATGTGAGGTGTTGGTCATGATGCAACCTGCTATGAAACCCGTTGAAGAACACTCGCCGAGCGACATCATCGTACGCATCGGCAGCCTGACGCGCATGCTGCGTGACAGCCTGCGTGAGCTGGGACTGGATCAGGCAATTGCCGAAGCGGCGGAAGCGATCCCTGATGCCCGCGACCGCCTGGACTACGTCGTTCAGATGACCGCCCAGGCCGCGGAACGTGCACTGAACAGCGTTGAAGCGTCACAACCGCACCAGGATGCGATGGAAAAGGGGGCGAAAGCGCTGACCAAACGCTGGGATGAGTGGTTTGAGAATCCGATTGAGCTGGCGGATGCCCGCGAACTGGTGACCGATACCCGTCAGTTCCTGGGGGATGTGCCGGGCCACACCAGCTTCACCAACGCCCAGCTGCTCGACATC
Organism: Enterobacter sp. K16B; assembly: GCF_020216105.1. NCBI lineage: Bacteria > Pseudomonadati > Pseudomonadota > Gammaproteobacteria > Enterobacterales > Enterobacteriaceae > Enterobacter > Enterobacter sp. K16B. Next base: position 58,425 of record NZ_JAIWJZ010000014.1, on the reverse strand, counting down.
ATGATGGCGCAGGATTTCCAGGACCTCACCGGTCAGGTGATCAAGCGCATGATGGATGTGATCCAGGAGATTGAGCGTCAGCTGCTGATGGTGCTGCTGGAGAACATTCCGGAACCGGCTGCCCGTCCAAAACGCGAGAACGAAAGCCTGCTTAATGGTCCACAGCTCGACGCCAGCAAGGCGGGCGTGGTGGCAAGCCAGGATCAGGTCGACGATCTGCTGGACAGCCTCGGCTTCTGATAGTTCGTTCCGCCTCAGGAGGTCACGCCGCCTGAGGCGGTTTACGCCAGAATCACCGAAAAGAGCCCGAATAAACGGGCTTTTCCCGCCATTGGATTTCCGCTGCGCTGGCATGATACCCGTGACGTAATGGGCTGAGCATGCACTGTGGCAGAAGAGAACGACGACAAAACGGAAGCCCCCACACCCCACCGACTAGAAAAGGCGCGTGAGGAAGGGCAGATCCCCCGATCCCGAGAATTAACGTCCCTGCTGATCCTTATCGTAGGGGTGTGCATCATCTGGTGGGGTGGGGAGTCGCTCGCCCGCAAGCTGGCGGGAATGCTCTCAACCGGTTTACGTTTTGACCACAGTATGGTCAACGACCCGAATCTGATCCTCAGCCAGATTATTCAGCTGATAAAAGGGGCGATGGTCGCGTTGCTGCCGCTGATTACCGGGGTCGTGCTGGTTGCGCTGGTCTCTCCGGTCATGCTTGGTGGTCTGGTCTTTAGCGCCAAATCGCTGCAACCGAAATTTTCCAAGCTAAACCCGCTGCCGGGCATTGCGAAAATGTTCTCTGCGCAAACCGGGGCTGAGCTGCTTAAAGCCATTCTCAAATCGGTACTGATGGGCAGTTCCGCGGGGTTTTACCTCTGGTACCACTGGCCGGAAATGATGCGCCTTATCAGCGAATCGCCTCTTACCGCGATGAGCAATGCGCTGAACCTGGTTGGACTCTGCGCGCTACTGGTGGTGCTCAGCATTATCCCGATGGTGGGTTTTGACGTGATTTTCCAGCTGTATAGCCACTTCAAGAAACTGCGGATGTCACGTCAGGATATTCGTGACGAATACAAGCAGATGGAAGGTGACCCGCACGTGAAAGGGCGTATTCGCCAGATGCAGCGTGCCGCCGCCCGTCGCCGGATGATGGACGACGTGCCGAAGGCCGACGTCATCGTCACCAACCCGACACACTACTCCGTTGCGCTGCGCTATGACGAAAACAAAATGAGCGCGCCGAAAGTGGTGGCGAAAGGGGCGGGGCTGATCGCGCTGCGTATCCGTGAAATTGGCACTGAACACCGTGTGCCGATCCTCGAAGCCCCACCGCTGGCGCGTGCCCTGTACCGTCATGCGGATATTGGACAACAGATCCCGGGACAACTCTACGCCGCCGTGGCGGAAGTGCTGGCCTGGGTATGGCAGTTGAAGCGCTGGCGTCTGGCCGGTGGTCAACGGCCTGTGAAACCTGAGAACCTTCCGGTGCCTGCCGCGCTGGATTTTATGAACGAGAAGGACACTGATGGCTAATCTGGTGGCAATGTTGCGCCTGCCCGGCAACCTGAAATCGACCCAATGGCAGATCCTTGCCGGGCCGATTCTGATCCTGCTAATTCTGTCGATGATGGTATTGCCGCTCCCGGCGTTCATCCTCGATCTGCTTTTCACTTTCAATATTGCGCTGTCCATTATGGTGCTGCTGGTGGCGATGTTCACCCAGCGTACCCTGGAGTTCGCCGCGTTCCCGACCATTCTGCTGTTTACCACCTTGCTCCGCCTGGCGCTGAACGTGGCGTCCACGCGTATTATCCTGATGGAAGGCCACACCGGTGCGGCAGCGGCAGGTAAAGTGGTGGAAGCGTTCGGCCACTTCCTGGTGGGCGGTAATTTCGCTATCGGGATCGTGGTGTTCGTTATCCTCGTTATCATCAACTTTATGGTTATCACCAAAGGTGCGGGGCGTATCGCGGAAGTGGGCGCGCGTTTCGTGCTGGACGGGATGCCGGGCAAGCAGATGGCGATCGACGCCGACCTGAACGCCGGGCTTATCGCCGAAGATGAAGCCAAAAAACGCCGTGCGGAAGTGACCCAGGAGGCGGACTTCTACGGCTCGATGGACGGTGCGAGTAAGTTTGTGCGCGGTGACGCCATCGCCGGCATTCTGATCATGGTGATTAACGTGGTCGGCGGCCTGCTGGTGGGGGTACTGCAGCACGGGATGGACATGGGCCACGCGGCGGAAAGCTATACGCTGCTGACCATTGGTGACGGTCTGGTCGCCCAGATCCCGGCGCTGGTGATCTCCACCGCTGCGGGTGTGATTGTCACCCGCGTGAGTACCGATCAGGACGTTGGCGAGCAGATGGTGGGCCAGCTATTCAGCAACCCGCGCGTCATGCTGCTGGCTGCGGCGGTTCTCGGGTTACTCGGTCTGGTGCCGGGGATGCCAAACCTCGTCTTCCTGCTGTTTACGGCAGCTCTGCTGGGGCTTGCCTGGTGGATGCGCGGCCGTGAAACCAAACCGTCGGCGGAACCTGTTCCGGTCAAGATGCCGGAGAACACCCAGGCCGTCGAAGCCACCTGGAACGATGTGCAGCTGGAAGATTCCCTGGGCATGGAGGTGGGGTATCGCCTGATCCCGATGGTCGATTTCCAGCAGGATGGCGAGCTGCTTGGCCGAATTCGCAGTATCCGTAAAAAATTCGCCCAGGATATGGGCTTCCTGCCGCCGGTGGTACACATCCGGGACAATATGGATCTTCCGCCTGCTCGCTACCGCATTCTGATGAAAGGTGTCGAAATTGGCAGCGGCGATGCCTATCCAGGCCGCTGGCTGGCGATTAACCCGGGCACTGCCGCAGGCACGCTGCCGGGGGAACAAACGACCGATCCGGCCTTTGGTCTGGCCGCTATCTGGATTGAAAGCGCCCTGAAAGAGCAGGCGCAGATCCAGGGGTATACGGTGGTAGAAGCCAGTACCGTGGTGGCGACCCATCTTAACCACCTGATTGGACAATTCTCGGCGGAGCTGTTTGGCCGTCAGGAAGCGCAGCAGTTGCTGGACCGCGTGACCCAGGAGATGCCGAAGCTGACCGAAGATCTGGTCCCGGGCGTGCTGACGTTAACCACGCTGCACAAGGTGCTGCAAAACCTGCTCGACGAAAAAGTACCGATCCGCGATATGCGTACCATTCTGGAAACCCTGGCCGAGCATGCGCCGTTACAAAGCGATCCGCACGAGCTGACGGCGGTGGTGCGTGTGGCGCTGGGTCGGGCGATCACCCAGCAGTGGTTCCCGGGAACCGGAGAAGTGCAGGTTATTGGCCTCGATACGCCGCTTGAGCGTCTGCTGCTGCAGGCCCTGCAGGGCGGCGGCGGGCTGGAGCCGGGTCTGGCGGATCGTCTGCTGGCGCAAACGCAGGAGGCGCTGGCGCGTCAGGAGATGCTGGGAGCGCCACCGGTGCTGCTGGTGAATCATGCGCTGCGTCCGCTGCTGTCGCGCTTCCTGCGTCGTAGCCTGAATCAGCTGGTGGTGCTGTCGAATCTGGAATTGTCGGATAACCGTCATATCCGCATGACAGCCACGATTGGAGGAAAATAATGCGTAAATGGTTATGGGTTTTGTTCTTCCCGCTGGCGGCACAGGCTGCCGGGGAAGGCACCTGGCAGGCAAGCAGCATGGGTGTGACGCTCAGCAACCGGGGCGTCGCCATGTCGTCTAACCCGCTGTCGCCGTCTGAAGCGGTTTCCGGTCTGATGGGGCTGGTGGTCTGGAACTACAGGCTGATTGGCCCCACCCCCGCCGGGCTGCAGGTGCGTCTCTGCTCTCAGACGCGCTGTACGGAAATCGATGGCGAAAGTGGTACGACCCAGGCGTTTAACGGCGTGCCGGCAATCGAACCTTTACGTTTTATCTGGGAAGTTCCGGGCGGTGGACGTTTGATCCCGGCGCTGAAAGTGCAGAGTAATTCCGTTATCGTGAACTACCGCTGACGGTCGCACCGTCAGGGCATAAAAGAAAACCCGGCGATTGCCGGGTTTCTTTTTTTACATACGCTCTACGGTTTCGATACCGAGGGTATCCAGACCCAGCTTCAGGGTCTTCGCCGTCAGCTGCGCCAGCTTCAGGCGGCTGTTACGGACCGCTTCATTTTCCGCAGACAGAATAGGGCAGTGCTCGTAGAAGCCGGAGAACAGGCCCGCCAGATCGTACAGGTAAGCACACATCACGTGCGGTGTGCCGTCACGCGCGACAACCGTCAGCGTCTCTTCGAACTGCAGCAGACGCGCCGCCAGCTGCGCTTCACGATCTTCGGTGAGGGTCACTGTCGCATTCGCCAGCACGCTTTCGTCAATATTGGCTTTACGGAATACAGACAGCACGCGGGTGTAAGCGTACTGCATGTATGGCGCGGTATTGCCTTCAAAGGCCAGCATGTTATCCCAGTCGAAGATATAGTCGGTGGTACGGTTCTTGGAAAGATCCGCGTATTTCACCGCACCGATACCCACGGCGTTGGCCAGTTTTTCCAGCTCATCGGCAGGCATATCCGGGTTCTTCTCGGCCACCAGACGGCGGGCGCGTTCCAGCGCTTCGTCCAGCAGATCGGAGAGTTTCACGGTACCGCCCGCGCGGGTTTTGAACGGCTTGCCGTCTTTACCCAGCATCATGCCGAACATGTGGTGCTCCAGCGGCACGCTATCCGGTACGTAACCGGCTTTACGCACAATCGTCCACGCCTGCATCAGGTGCTGATGCTGACGGGAGTCGATGTAGTACAGCACGCGGTCGGCGTGCAGTGTTTCGTAACGGTATTTCGCGCAGGCGATATCAGTGGTGGTGTAGAGGTAGCCGCCATCCTTTTTCTGGATGATCACGCCCATCGGTTCGCCTTCCTTATTTTTGTACTCATCAAGGAACACAACCGTTGCGCCTTCGCTCTCAACCGCCAGGTTTTTCGCTTTCAGATCAGCCACAATACCCGGCAGCATTGGGTTGTACAGGCTTTCACCCATCACGTCGTCACGGGTCAGGGTGACGTTAAGACGGTTATAGGTGAGCTGGTTCTGAGACATGGTAATGTCAACCAGCTTGCGCCACATCTCGAGGAAGTATTGATCGCCGCCCTGCAGTTTTACCACGTAGCTGCGCGCGCGTTCGGCAAAGGCTTCGTCTTCGTCGTAGTGTTTTTTGGCTTCGCGATAGAACCCTTCCAGATCCGCCAGCGCCATTTCACCCGCGTTTTCCTGCTGCTGTTTTTCCAGGTAAGCAATCAGCATGCCGAACTGCGTACCCCAGTCGCCCACGTGGTTCGCACGGATCACCTTGTGACCAAGGAATTCGAGCGTACGCACCGCGGCATCACCGATGATGGTGGAGCGCAGGTGGCCAACGTGCATCTCTTTCGCCACGTTCGGGGCAGAGTAGTCGATGACCACGGTCTGCGCCTGTGGCCGGGAAACACCCAGACGGTCAGATTTCAGTGCCGCGTCAACGTGGCTTGCCAGGAACGCAGGATCCAGGAAGATATTAATAAAGCCCGGGCCGGCAATTTCAGTTTTGCTGGCAATGCCGGAGAGATCCAGATGCGTCAGTACCTGCTCAGCGAGTTGTCGCGGCGGCATGCCCAGTTTTTTAGCCACTGCCATCACGCCATTAGCCTGATAGTCGCCAAACTGTACTTTTGCTGACTGACGAACCTGCGGTTCGCAATCCGCAGGCGCGCCTGCGGCAATCAGTGCCTGACTGACTTTTTCGGAGAGAAGAGCCTGAATATTCACCTGGATACCTTACGTTTTTGATGCGGGCCTACAACCGCCCGCGCCAGTTAAAGAATTTAGGGCGGGAGTATACTGCAAATGCCTTCTGGCGTCAGCATCGCGGGGGCCGAAGATTGCTCAGAATCCAGGCTAAGAAGGTGTGCATAATCATGCAGTCATAAAAAGCCGTATTCAGCGGTTGGTCAAAACAGGGCAACAGAGTAAATTAGCGGCTTTGCGACACGATAAGAGACTGACTTATGGCGAACTGGCAATCCATTGACGAACTGCATGATATTTCCGCAGATTTACCGCGCTTCACCCAGGCGTTCACAGAACTTGCCACCCGTCTTGGACTGGATATCGCGCCGCTTGAGGCCGATCACATCTCTTTGCGCTGCCATCAGAATGCGACCGCCGAGCGCTGGCGTCGCGGGTTCGAACAGTGTGGTGAGTTACTCTCTGAGAACATCATCAATGGCCGTCCGATTTGCCTGTTCAAACTGCACCAGCCGGTCTGCGTGGCGCACTGGCAATTTACCGTGGTTGAACTGCCGTGGCCGGGCGAGAAACGCTATCCGCACGAAGGCTGGGAACACATCGAAATTGTCCTGCCGGGTGAGTCTGAAACACTGAACGCGCGTGCGCTGGCGCTGTTATCTGACGAAGGCTTAAGCCAGCCGGGGATTTATGTGAAAACGAGCTCACCCAAAGGCGAACGCGAGCGGTTACCTAACTCGACGCTTGCCGTCACTGACGGACAGGTCACGGTGAAGTTTCATCCGTGGACCATTGAGCAGATTGTTGCCAGTGAAGCGTAAGAGATGTGAGTTCACGCCGGGACTGAAAACGGCCGGCGTGTCATGATGATTCGTTAAGTGGGATTTCAGGAGGATTAAATGGCGCTGCTGGAGATTTGTTGTTACAGCGTGGAGTGTGCTGTGACCGCGCAAAAACACGGAGCTGACCGCATCGAACTGTGTGCGGCACCCAAAGAGGGCGGGCTGACGCCCTCGTACGGCGTGTTGACGTCTGCCCGTGAGGCCATCACCGTTCCCGTTCACCCGATTATTCGTCCTCGCGGCGGCGATTTTTGTTACACGCCGGGTGAGTTCGGCGCCATGCTTGACGATATCGCCCTCGTGCGCGATCTGGGGTTCCCCGGTCTGGTCATTGGTCTGCTTAATGAAGACGGTGAAATCGATCTGCCGCGTATGCGTCAGGTCATGGACGCCGCGAAAGGAATGGCCGTCACGTTTCATCGTGCGTTTGATATGTGTAAAAACCCCCTGCAAGCCTTTGATACGCTGGGCGAACTGGGCGTGGCGCGCATTCTGACATCCGGGCAGCAGGCGTCTGCTGAAAAAGGACTGCAATTAATTACGGAACTAAAAGCCCATTCCGGTGTTCCAATAATAATGGCGGGTGCGGGTGTCCGTGCCAGCAATCTGGAACGGTTTTTAAACGCCGGGGTTGAAGAGCTGCACAGCTCGGCAGGCAAATGGATGCCGTCGCCCATGCGTTATCGCAATACAGGATTGTCAATGTCGACGGATGCTGAAGCGGATGAGTACTCACGCTACGGTGTAGAGGGAGAGTCGGTTGCGGAAATGAAGTCGCTGATTGAGCGCCATCACGTGTAGCAACGTACCGATTTTTACCGCGCATCATGTCGCCCAATATGATGCTTGCTTGTACCAGGCCCCTGCAATTTCAACAGGGGCCTTTTTTTATTCGCCATTCGCCCCTCTCCCCTGTGGGGAGAGGGTTAGGGTGAGGGGATAAATACTACGGCTTAGTGGCAATCAGCACCGCACGCATCGGGGCCGGATAGCCTTCAATGGTTTTGCTGCGATCGGCCGGGTCGAGGAACTGCTCCAGCGATTCGGTGACCATCCAGTCGGTGCGGCGCTGTTCCTCGATGGAGGTCACGCTGACGTCGGCAATCCGTACATCCACAAACCCGCACTTCTCCAGCCAGTTCTTCAGCGCCAGCGCGGAAGGGATGAAGTAGACGTTGCGCATCTGCGCGTAGCGGTCACCCGGTACCAGAACGGTATTTTCGTCACCTTCCACCACCAGCGTTTCCAGCACGAGTTCACCGCCGCTGACCAGCTGATCCTTAAGCTGCCATAAATGCTCCAGCGGAGAGCGGCGATGGTAAAGCACGCCCATGGAGAACACGGTATCAAAGGCTTTCAGAGCCGGGAGCTGCTCAATGCCCAGCGGCAGCAGGTGCGCGCGCTGGTCGTTACCCAGCAGTTTACGCACCGCTTCAAACTGGCACAGGAAGAGCTGCATCGGGTCAATACCCACTGCCAGATGCGCCCCTGCGCCAATCATGCGCCACATGTGGTAACCGCTGCCGCAGCCGACGTCCAGAATGGTGCGCCCGGTCAGGTCGGAAAGATGCGGCAGAACGCGATCCCATTTCCAGTCAGAGCGCCATTCGGTATTGATGTTCACGCCGTAAAGGGAAAATGGCCCTTTACGCCACGGCATCAGGTTACGCATCAGCGTTTCGATGCGGTTGACCTGACCTGCCGGAAGCGGCTCTGCGCTCTCGGCAGTCACACTGTGCAGGAGATCCAGACGATGCGGGGTCAGCTCGGGCAGGTATTCCACCGCATTCGACCACTGTTTTAACAGGCCGTGCTGCTGGTCCCGCTGCCAGGCGGCAATTTGCGCAGGCAGCGTCTCCAGCCAGTGGGAGAGCGGGCTTTTGGCAATCAGCTGATAAAAGTTGCTGAACTCAATCATGCCGCATTCCCCGCTTTCAGCGCCACCAGAGAGCCAAAGTTAAAGCACTGGAACCACAGTTCACTGTGCTCAAAACCGGCCTGACGCAGGCGCGCTTTGTGGGTTTCCACGGAGTCCGTCAGCATTACGTTTTCGAGCATGCTGCGTTTCTGGCTAATCTCCAGCTCGCTGTAGCCGTTCGCACGCTTGAAATCGTGGTGCATATTGAACAACAGCTCGCCAACCTCGGCATCTTCAAAGCTGAATTTCTCTGAGAGCACCAGCGCGCCGCCAGGATTCAGCCCCTGATAAATTTTGTCCAGCAGACGCTGGCGGTCTTCAGGCACCAGGAACTGCAGGGTGAAATTCAGCACCACCATCGACGCGTTATTGATCTCGATATCACGGATATCGCCTTCCACCACGTCCACCGGAACAGGGGCTTTGTACGCGTCAATATGGCGACGGCAGCGTTCCACCATGGCCGGGGAATTATCGACGGCGATGATCCGACAGCCTTCGTGGTGAACATTACGACGAACCGACAGCGTTGCCGCGCCGAGCGAGCAGCCCAGGTCATAGACCTGCGTGCCGGGTTGAACGAAGCGCTCAGCCAGCATGCCGATCATAGAGATAATATTGGAATAACCGGGAACAGAGCGCTGGATCATATCCGGGAAGACTTCAGCTACCCGTTCATCGAAGGTCCAGTCGCCCAGGCTGGCGATAGGCGCGGAAAAAAGCGTGTCGCGATCTGACATAACGTAAAAATCCGGGAAAAATAAAGTGGCGTATTGTGCGCTAATGGAGGGAGAAAACCAACTCCCACGGCATATACCACAGGTTAGCCAGCACCATCAGCAAAAGTGAACACCAGGTCGCACTCATGCCGGAACGACGCCAGCGGAACAGGCGATGGTGAAAGCCATAATAATGCATTAGCCGGCCAGCAATCAGCAGCAGGCCACAGATGTGTACCATCCACGTTTCTGCGCCATTCATCTCCATAAAAAGCAACAGAATTAATCCCGCGGGGATATATTCAACCGCATTGCCGTGAATGCGGATAGCGCTTTGTAGCTCGGAAAATCCGCCGTCGCCGTAAGAGACGCGGTACTGCGTTCTGAGGCGCACAACATCAAATGAAAACTTAATCAGCAGTAATGCACCTAACACCGCATACAGCGCGCTGACCATACAAACTCCCTGTTTTTGGCAGATGGCACCTCCCTATGATAGGGGGTGATATCAGAAAAGAGAAGATTGTTGTGGAATGGAAGGGGCGCTTCCTACGGACGGGACCGCAGCCTGCAAGGCCTGCCACAGAGCATCGACCAGTTCCGGTGCCTGGGCGATATCCGGCGTGTGCAAAAAGAGATACGGTGTGGTGGTCTGTTCCCACTTCGCTAATGTCTGCAGCCAGACGGCGAACATCGCCTGGTTTTGCTGCATATTATCGCTGCCGATAAACCTGACCATCGGGTTCTGCGCGGTCACAATGGCGTGAACCGGCACTTTCGGTTTTTTGCGCTGGGCATCCACAATCGCTTCACTGTGCGGGATAGCGCTGTGGACGGGGCGGCTGTCGAGGATCACCCGGTTAACGGAACGCTCAAGCAGGCCGCGATTGAGGGCTTTTTCCGCTTCGCCCTTCGCAAAGAATTGCGGGTGTCGGACTTCAACGCCGTAGGTGAAGTCACGGGGCAGGGCATCCAGGAACTGCCAGAGCGCAGGCAGATCGCGCGGGGCAAACGTGGCGGGAAGCTGGAGCCAGTACTGACCAATGCGGTTCGCCAGCGGCGACATGCGCGTAAAAAATTCTTCGGTCAACTCTCCGCAGTTGCGCAGCGCGGCCTGGTGGGAAATGGTGGCCGGAAACTTGAAGCAAAAGCGGAAGTCATCCGTCGTTTGTTCCCGCCAGCGCGCAACAACCTCTGCTTTGGGGAGCGCATACAGGGTGGTGTTACCCTCGACACAGTTGAAGTGTCGGGCATACTCCTCAAGGCTGGTGATGCCAAGGCGCACCCATTTCGGGTGCGACCACTGGGGCAAACCGACATACATCATAGCGCGCGTAAAATCTCATCCGTGCTGCGCACGCGGCCAATGCGCGGGAAGATATGGGTCATGCTGCCCTGGTGCTGTTCCGCGGTGGCTGCGCTGCAGGCATCTTCGGCAATCACCAGATTAAAGCCCAGCTCCCATGCGTTACGGGCGGTAGATTCCACGCCGATGTTGGTGGAAATGCCGCACAGGATAATGGTGTCGATGCCGCGACGGCGCAGCTGTAGCTCGAGATCGGTGCCGTAAAATGCGCCCCACTGACGTTTAGTCACTTCAATGTCGCTGTCGCGTTTGCCGAGTGAGACCGGGTACGTCCACCAGTTTTCCGGCAGGGCACGCGCAGGAGCCTGTGCGTCAACGGGCTGTTTTAACGCTTCGGCGTAATCGGCTGACCAGCCGACACGGACCAGAACCACCGGGGCACCGCTGGCGCGACATTTTTCCGCCAGGCGAGCGGCGCGGCTTACCACGTCGTCCGCGCTGTGCGGGCCACCGGCAAAGGGCAGTATGCCTTCCTGTAAATCAATCACCACAAGCGCGGTTTTGCTGGCATCAAATGTTAACATCGTTACTCCCGTTAAATTAACCACTTCCAGACACCATACGACGTGATGGCCTGTTATCGGTCGGATAATTTTGTTAATTTTTGTGAGAATAGACAATAAGCGTGCAGCAAACGACCGTCTGGCCGTGGTTCGCTCTTATCGTCCGGCGGAATTTCCAGTATAATAGCCGCCTTTTTTCATCCAGTTGTGACATACAGAAAGCTGCGACATAGTAGCCTGCACACCAGGCGACATTTAGCCTGCGGCTAATTAAGGGATATCTCATGCGTACAGAATATTGCGGGCAGCTGCGTCAGTCCCACGTCGGACAGCAGGTAACCCTGTGTGGTTGGGTCAACCGTCGTCGTGATCTTGGTAGCCTTATCTTCATCGATATGCGCGACCGCGAAGGTATCGTTCAGGTGTTCTTCGATCCGGATCGTGCGGACGCGTTGAAGCTGGCTTCTGAGCTGCGTAATGAGTTCTGCATTCAGGTCACCGGCACCGTACGTGCGCGTGACGAGAAAAACGTCAACGCGGACATGGCGACCGGTGCCATTGAAGTGCTGGCGTCCGATCTGACGATCATCAACCGTGCTGAAGCGCTGCCGCTGGACTCCAACCACGTCAACACTGAAGAAGCTCGTCTGAAATACCGCTACCTGGATCTGCGTCGCCCGGAAATGGCTCAGCGCCTGAAAACGCGTGCGAAAATCACCAGCCTGGTGCGCCGTTTTATGGATGACCACGGTTTCCTCGACATCGAAACCCCGATGCTGACCAAAGCCACGCCGGAAGGCGCGCGCGATTACCTGGTGCCATCCCGCGTTCACAAAGGCAAATTCTACGCGCTGCCACAGTCTCCACAGCTGTTCAAACAGCTGCTGATGATGTCAGGCTTCGATCGCTATTATCAGATCGTGAAATGCTTCCGTGACGAAGACCTGCGTGCTGACCGCCAGCCAGAATTTACCCAGATCGATGTGGAAACCTCCTTCATGACCGCCGAACAGGTGCGTGAAGTGATGGAAGCCCTGGTGCGTAGCCTGTGGAACGACGTGAAAGGCGTTGAGCTGGGCGACTTCCCGATCATGACTTTCGCCGAAGCCGAGCGTCGCTACGGCTCTGATAAACCGGACCTGCGTAACCCGATGGAGCTGGTGGACGTGGCGGACCTGGTGAAATCCGTGGAGTTTGCGGTCTTTGCCGGCCCGGCTAACGACGCCAAAGGTCGTGTCGCTGCGCTGCGCGTACCGGGCGGTGCGGCGCTGAGCCGTAAGCAGATTGACGACTACGGCAACTTCATCAAGATCTACGGCGCGAAAGGTCTGGCTTATATTAAAGTCACCGAGCGCGCGAAAGGCCTGGAAGGGATCACCAGCCCGGTCGCGAAATTCCTGAACGCGGAGATCGTGGAAGCGATCCTTGAGCGCACCGGCGCGCAGGACGGCGATATGATCTTCTTCGGCGCAGATAACAAGAAAATCGTTGCGGATGCGATGGGCGCGCTGCGTCTGAAGCTGGGTAAAGATCTGAACCTGACCGACGAGTCCAAATGGGCGCCGCTGTGGGTGATTGACTTCCCGATGTTCGAAGATGACGGTGAAGGCGGTCTGACCGCGATGCACCACCCGTTCACCTCGCCGAAAGACATGACGGCTGCAGAGCTGAAAGCGGCACCGGAAGATGCGGTCGCCAACGCCTACGATATGGTCATCAACGGCTACGAAGTGGGCGGCGGTTCCGTGCGTATTCACAGCGGTGAAATGCAGCAGACCGTGTTCGGTATCCTGGGCATCAACGAGCAGGAGCAGCGCGAGAAATTCGGCTTCCTGCTGGACGCGCTGAAATACGGTACGCCTCCGCATGCGGGTCTGGCTTTCGGTCTTGACCGTCTGACCATGCTGCTGACCGGCACCGATAACATCCGTGATGTTATTGCCTTCCCGAAAACCACCGCAGCAGCGTGTCTGATGACCGAAGCGCCAAGCTTTGCCAACCCGGCCGCGCTGGCTGAGCTGGGCATTGACGTGGTGAAGAAGGAAGAGAAAAACTGATATGACATATAAGCTTCCCGTTTCGGTCCTGGTGGTCATCTATGCAGAAGACACGAAGCGGGTGCTGATGTTGCAGCGGCGCGATGACCCTGATTTCTGGCAGTCGGTTACCGGCAGTCTGGAAGAGGGGGAAACCGCGTTGCAGGCCGCCGCGCGCGAAGTAAAGGAAGAGGTCGCCATTGATGTTGCCCGCGAGCAACTGACCCTGAAGGACTGTCAGCGTACGGTGGAGTTTGAAATTTTTAGCCATTTACGTCATCGCTACGCGCCGGGTACCGAGCGCAATACGGAGTCGTGGTTCTGTCTCGCGCTTCCCCATGAGCGGGAGATCGTGTTTACCGAACACCTGACCTACCGCTGGGTGAATGCGGCGGATGCCGCCGCACTGACCAAGTCGTGGAGCAACCGGCAGGCGATTGAAGAATTTGTAATTAACGCAGCCTGAGAAGGCGCGATTTTTGGAGAACTTTTTATGGCAGGTCATAGTAAGTGGGCCAACACCAAACACCGCAAAGCGGCACAGGATGCCAAGCGCGGTAAGATCTTTACTAAAATTATTCGCGAGCTGGTGACTGCAGCGCGTCTGGGCGGCGGCGATCCGGCTTCTAACCCGCGTCTGCGCGCGGCGGTGGATAAGGCGCTGTCTAACAACATGACGCGTGACACCCTGAACCGTGCTATCGCACGTGGCGTGGGCGGTGATGAAGACGCGAACATGGAAACCATCATTTATGAAGGTTACGGCCCTGGCGGTACCGCGGTGATGGTTGAATGTCTGTCTGACAACCGTAACCGTACCGTTGCAGAAGTGCGTCATGCCTTCAGCAAATGCGGTGGTAACCTGGGGACTGACGGTTCCGTGGCCTACCTGTTCAGCAAAAAAGGCGTCATCTCCTTCGAGAAAGGCGACGAAGATGTGATCATGGAAGCGGCGCTGGAAGCCGGTGCGGAAGACGTCGTGACCTACGATGATGGCGCAATCGATGTTTACACCGCGTGGGAAGAGATGGGTGCCGTGCGTGATGCGCTGGAAGCGGCGGGGCTGAAAGCGGACAACGCGGAAGTCTCCATGATCCCTTCCACCAAAGCAGACATGGATGCGGAAACCGCGCCGAAACTGCTGCGTCTGATCGACATGCTGGAAGACTGTGACGACGTGCAGGAAGTGTATCACAACGGTGAAATCTCTGATGAGGTTGCAGCGACTCTCTGATGAGAGCGTGTAAATCCGTTACAGGAGACGCGTGATGTCGATTATCCTCGGGATTGACCCTGGCTCACGCGTCACCGGTTATGGCGTCATCCGTCAGGTAGGACGCCAGCTAACCTACCTTGGCAGCGGGTGTATTCGCACCAAAGTGGACGATCTGCCGTCACGCCTGAAGCTTATCTATGCAGGCGTAACGGAGATCATCACCCAGTTTCAGCCAGATTATTTCGCCATCGAGCAGGTCTTTATGGCGAAAAACGCCGATTCGGCGTTAAAGCTCGGTCAGGCGCGGGGGGTGGCCATTGTGGCGGCGGTGAACCAGGATTTGCCGGTATTCGAATACGCGGCAAGACAGGTCAAGCAGACGGTGGTGGGGATTGGTAGCGCGGAGAAAAGCCAGGTGCAGCACATGGTGCGGACCTTGCTGAAGCTTCCCGCGAACCCGCAGGCCGACGCCGCGGATGCGCTGGCTATCGCGATTACCCACTGCCACGTCAGCCAGAACGCGATGCAAATGAGCGAGTCGCGGCTCAATCTGGCGCGAGGCAGGTTACGATAATGACAAATCAGGCTGGATGTTTATCCAGCCTTTTTTTATTATGTCGGCAGTTAATTTCTTCCAGAACGCAGGAGCGTCACGTGATAGGCAGACTCAGAGGCATCATCATTGAAAAACAACCCCCGTTAGTGCTGCTGGAAGTGGGTGGCGTGGGCTATGAAGTCCATATGCCGATGACCTGTTTCTACGAGCTGCCGGACGCGGGCAAAGAGGCGATTGTCTTTACCCAGTTTGTGGTGCGTGAAGATGCGCAACTGCTGTACGGTTTCAATAACAAACAGGAACGCACCCTGTTCCGCGAGTTGATTAAAACTAATGGGGTGGGGCCGAAACTGGCGCTGGCAATTCTATCCGGCATGTCAGCCCAGCAGTTTGTGAATGCCGTTGAGCGTGAAGATCCTGCGGCGCTGATTAAACTTCCTGGCATCGGCAAAAAAACCGCCGAGCGCCTGATTGTCGAGATGAAAGACCGCTTTAAAGGACTGCATGGCGATCTCTTCACCCCGGCTGCCGATCTGGTACTGACGTCTCCTGGCGCGCCTGCGACGGATGATGACGCCGAGCAAGAAGCGGTTGCTGCGCTGGTGGCGCTGGGCTATAAACCTCAGGAGGCCAGCCGTATGGTGAGCAAAATTGCCAAACCGGATGCCAGCAGTGAAACCCTGATTCGTGAAGCGCTGCGCGCTGCATTGTGAGGTAAAGGATGATTGAAGCAGATCGCCTGGTATCGGCAGGCACCCTTCAGGCAGAAGATGTGGTGGATCGCGCGATCCGCCCGAAACTGCTTGATGAGTATATCGGCCAGCCGCAGGTCCGTTCCCAGATGGAAATTTTCATCCAGGCGGCAAAACTGCGCGGCGATGCGCTCGATCACCTGCTGATCTTTGGTCCTCCGGGGTTGGGGAAAACCACGCTGGCGAATATCGTCGCCAATGAGATGGGCGTCAACCTGCGTACCACCTCCGGCCCGGTGCTGGAGAAGGCGGGCGATCTGGCGGCGATGCTGACCAACCTCGAACCGCATGACGTGCTGTTTATTGATGAGATCCACCGCCTGTCACCGGTGGTGGAAGAGGTGCTCTATCCGGCGATGGAAGATTACCAGCTGGATATCATGATCGGTGAAGGGCCGGCTGCGCGCTCCATCAAAATCGACCTCCCGCCGTTTACCCTGATTGGTGCCACCACCCGTGCCGGGTCGTTAACCTCTCCATTGCGTGACCGCTTTGGGATCGTGCAGCGCCTGGAGTTTTATCAGGTGCCGGACCTGCAACATATTGTGGGACGCAGCGCGCGCTACATGGGGCTGGATATGAGCGAAGAAGGGGCGTTTGAAGTGGCGAAGCGCTCCCGCGGCACGCCGCGTATCGCTAATCGTCTGTTGCGCCGCGTGCGCGACTTTGCTGAAGTAAAGCATGATGGCACGATTTCAGCCGAGATTGCCGCGCAGGCGCTGGATATGCTGAACGTTGATGCTGAAGGTTTTGACTATATGGACCGCAAGCTGCTGCTGGCGGTGTTGGACAAGTTCTTTGGCGGTCCGGTCGGGCTGGATAACCTGGCGGCGGCGATCGGTGAAGAGCGCGAAACGATCGAAGATGTGCTTGAGCCGTATCTCATCCAGCAGGGGTTCCTGCAGCGCACCCCGCGTGGACGCATGGCAACGGTGCGGGCGTGGAATCATTTCGGCATTACGCCGCCGGCAATGCCCTGAGCGAGGAGGGGTTTTGTCGCCCCGGTAAGCGAAGCGCCACCGGGGACATACTGACTACTGCGCGGTCTTTTTCATCATACTGAAAATAAACAACACCGCCGCGCTCAGCACCACGGACGGCCCCGCAGGCGTGTCATAGAACGCCGAGAAGGTTAATCCCCCCGTCACGGCAATCATGCCGACGATAACCGCCACGCCGGCCATCAGTTCCGGCGTACGCGCAAAACGACGCGCCGTGGCGGCCGGAATAATCAGCAGTGAGGTGATAATCAGCGCACCGACAAACTTCATCGCCACGCCTATGGTTAACGCCGTCACCAGCATCAGCAGCAGTTTTACACGCTGCAGCTTCACGCCGTCGACAAACGCCAGATCGGGGCTGACGGTCATCGCCAGCAGATTACGCCACTGCCAGAGCAAAATCCCCAGGACCACGATCACGCCAATGGCGATAGCGATCAGATCCTCCGGCGTCACGGCCAGCAGGTCGCCGAACAGGTAGGCCATCAGATCGACACGAATATTCGACATCAGACTGACCACCACCAGACCCAGGGACAGGGCGCTGTGCGCCATGATGCCCAGCAGCGTGTCGATGGCAAGGTGAGGACGTTTTTCCAGCCAGACCAGACCGGCCGCGAGCAGCAGCGTGACGACAATCACCGCATAGAAGGGATTTACATCCAGCAGCAGGCCAAAGGCAACGCCCAACAGAGACGCATGCGCCAGGGTATCACCGAAATAGGACATTCTGCGCCACACCACAAACGAGCCCAGCGGCCCCGCGGCGCAGGCAAGCATAATCCCGGCCAGCCAGCCGGGCAGTAATAATTCAATCATGAGTGTCCATTTCCCCGACGCAGAACGATTCGTCCCTGTAAATCATGGCGATGATTATGATGATGGCGATAAATGCCCAGCTGTTCAGCGCCGCGAGGGCCGAACATGGAGATAAATTCCGGATGCATTGACACCACTTCAGGCGTGCCGGAACAGCAGATATGATGGTTGAGGCACAGCACTTCATCGGTTTTCGCCATCACCAGATGTAAATCGTGGGAGACCATCAGCACCGCGCAGTTCAGTTCCCGGCGCAGCTGGTCGATGAGGTCGTACAGCGCGACCTGGCCGTTAACATCCACCCCCTGGGTGGGTTCATCCAGAACCAGCAGCTGTGGGCTGCTCAACAGCGCGCGGGCAAGTAAAACACGTTGCGTTTCGCCGCCGGAAAGTTTTTGCAGCGGCGCATCGATAAGATGACCCGCCTGCACGCGTTTCAGTGCCGGGAGAATATCCGCTTTCCGCGTGCCGGGACGCAAACGCAGGAAACGGCTGACCGTCAGGGGCAGCGTGGCATCGAGGTGAAGTTTTTGCGGCACATAGCCGATTCGCAATTTTTCCTCGCGCGCGATCACGCCTTCATCGGGGACGACCAGACCCAGCACCACGCGCACCAGGGTCGATTTACCTGCGCCATTGGGGCCGAGCAGCGTAAGAATTTTACCGGGCTTCAGATCCAGCGACACGTCAGAGAGGACGCGGCGCTGACCAAATGAGACCGAAATATTTTCAAGAGAAACCAATGTCGTCATGTCATTTTAAGCTTGAAGAAGTCAACGAATGTTATAATATCACATTTCACGCATTCACTACGATGATTAGTCGCATTATGTTACATAAAAATACGCTTCTTTTCGCAGCATTATCCGCTGCCCTTTGGGGTACAACCGCACAAGATGTTAACGCTGCCGTTGTCGCTTCGCTTAAACCGCTCGGGTTCATCGCGTCGGCCATTGCTGATGGGGTGACACAGACTGAGGTTTTACTCCCGGATGGGGCATCTGAGCATGACTATTCCCTGCGCCCTTCGGATGTAAAACGCTTACAAAACGCAGACTTAGTGGTCTGGATTGGACCAGAAATGGAAGCGTTTATGCAGAAGTCGGCAAAACAGATCGCGGGCGAAAAACAGGTTGCGATTGCCACACTTCCCGGAGTGAAACCGCTGCTCATGAAAGGCGCGGATGACGACGGTGACGAACATGACCATCATCATGCTGACAGTGAAAAAGGTGATGAGGATCACCATCACGGCGAGTACAACATGCATCTTTGGCTTTCCCCAGAGATAGCGCGGCTTTCGGCGGTTGCAATCCATGACAAATTAGTGGAACTTATGCCGCAAAGTCGAGCCAAACTTGACGCCAACCTGAAGGATTTTGAGGCACAATTAGCCGCAACCGATAAGCAGGTAGGTAATGAGCTCGCACCGTTGAAAGGAAAAGGGTATTTCGTTTTTCATGACGCCTACGGCTATTACGAGAAACATTACGGCCTGACCCCGCTGGGTCATTTCACCGTCAACCCTGAAATTCAGCCTGGTGCGCAGCGTTTACATGAAATCAGAACACAGCTGGTTGAGCAAAAAGCAACATGCGTTTTTGCTGAGCCACAGTTCAGGCCAGCGGTCGTAGAAGCCGTGGCCAGGGGGACATCCGTGCGCATGGGGACCCTTGACCCGCTAGGAACGAATATCCAGTTGAGCAAAGCGAGCTATTCGCAGTTCCTCAGCCAACTGGCGAACCAGTATGCGAGCTGCCTGAAAGGAGATTAACGAGGAAGTGAATACGTGCAACAGATAGCCCGCTCTGTCGCTCTGGCATTTAACAATCTGCCTCGACCCCACCGCGTTATGCTGGGGTCGCTTACAGTTCTCACCTTAGCGGTCGCCGTCTGGCGGCCCTATGTTTACCACCCGAGTTCTGCCCCTATCATCAAAACCATAGAGCTTGAGAAGAGCGAAATCCGTTCTTTGCTGCCTGAAGCCAGTGAACCGATTGACCAGGCGGCCCAGGAAGATGAAGCCATCCCGCAGGATGAGCTGGACGATAAAACCGAAAACGAAGCGGGTATCCACGAATACGTTGTTTCAACCGGGGACACGCTCAGCAGCGTGCTGAACCAGTACGGCATCGACATGGGCAATATCAGCCAGCTGGCGGCTGCTGATAAAGATCTTCGCAACCTGAAAATCGGGCAACAGCTCTCCTGGACATTAACCGCGGACGGGGATTTGCAACGCCTGACCTGGGAAATGTCCCGCCGTGAAACCCGCACCTACGATCGCACTGCAAACGGTTTCAAGATGACCAGCGAAATGCAGAAGGGCGACTGGGTTAACAGCGTACTGAAAGGTACCGTGGGCGCGAGCTTTGTCTCCAGCGCGCGCGATGCAGGATTGACCAGCGCTGAAATCAGTTCGGTAATTAAAGCCATGCAGTGGCAAATGGATTTCCGCAAACTGAAGAAGGGCGATGAGTTTTCCGTCCTGATGTCCCGCGAAATGCTGGATGGCAAGCGCGAACAAAGCCAGCTGCTGGGGGTACGTCTGCGCTCCGAGGGCAAAGATTACTACGCGATCCGTGCCGAGGACGGTAAGTTCTATGACCGCACCGGTACGGGACTTGCGAAAGGTTTCCTGCGCTTCCCGACAGCCAAACAGTTCCGCGTCTCCTCTAACTTTAACCCGCGTCGCCTGAACCCGGTCACCGGACGCGTCGCACCGCACCGTGGCGTTGACTTCGCTATGCCGCAGGGCACGCCGGTACTGGCGGTAGGGGATGGTGAAGTGGTGGTCGCTAAACGTAGCGGTGCAGCCGGTTATTATGTCGCGGTGCGTCATGGCCGTACGTATACCACCCGCTATATGCACCTGCGTAAGCTGCTGGTCAAACCGGGCCAGAAAGTGAAGCGTGGCGACCGTATCGCCATCTCCGGCAATACCGGACGTTCCACCGGCCCGCACCTGCACTATGAAGTGTGGATCAACCAGCAAGCGGTGAACCCGCTGACGGCGAAACTGCCGCGCACCGAAGGCCTGACGGGTAAAGATCGTACTGATTACCTGGCGCAGGTAAAAGAGGTGGTGCCGCAGCTGAGCTTAAACTAAGCTTCCTGTTTTTGTTAAAAAAGCCGGCGTCAGTATGCGCCGGCTTTTTCTTTTGTGCGTGGGCGACTGCCTCGCTACACTATCTGCATTAAATTTTGCGTCATCAGACCCTGGATCCAGCATGGAAACCCAAAAAAACAATATTGAATACATTCCTGAGTTTGAAAAATCCTTTCGTCATCCGCGCAACTGGGGCGCCTGGCTTGGCGTTTACGCCTTTGCGGGCATCGCGATGCTGCCGGCCTCCGTTCGCGATCCTGTGCTGGGCAAAATAGGCCGACTGGCCGGACGCTTAGGCAAAAGCGCCCGTCGCCGCGCGCAAATTAACCTTTATTACTGCTTCCCGGAAAAGAGCGACGCCGAGCGCGAGGCCATTATTGACGCAATGTATACCACCGCCCCGCAGGCAATGGCGATGATGGCAGAGCTGGCGCTGAAAGGGCCCGAGAAAGTCATGGAGCGCGTTGACTGGAAAGGGCTGGAGATTATCGATGAGATGCGACGCAACGAGGAGAAAGTCATCTTTCTCGTTCCGCACGGCTGGGGCGTGGATATTCCTGCCATGCTGATGGCCTCTCAGGGTCAGAAGATGGCGGCAATGTTCCACAACCAGGGCAACAAGATCTTCGATTACGTCTGGAATACCGTACGTCGTCGTTTTGGTGGCCGCCTGCATGCGCGAAACGACGGTATTAAACCGTTTATTCAGTCTGTGCGTCAGGGATACTGGGGCTACTATTTGCCGGATCAGGACCACGGCCCGGAGCACAGTGAGTTTGTGGATTTCTTCGGAACCTATAAGGCGACACTGCCCGCGATTGGCCGTCTGATGAAAGTGTGCCGCGCCCGCGTGATCCCGCTTTTCCCGACCTACGATGGCAACACCCATCGCCTGAGCATTGAGGTGCGTCCGCCGATGGACGATCTGCTCACCGCGGACGATCGCACCATCGCCCGCCGTATGAATGAAGAGGTTGAGATTCTGGTGGGACCGCATGCTGAGCAGTACACGTGGATCCTGAAGTTGCTCAAAACGCGTAAGCCGGGTGAAAAAGAGCCGTATAAACGCAAAGAGCTGTATCCAACGAAATAAAAAACACCCCTCACCCTGTCCCTCTCCCCACAGGGGAGAGGGGATCGCACATTTCCGTTATTATTCGACTGTGAGTACGCGCGTGGTGTTGGTTGAGCCGATAGTGCTCATCACATCACCCTGGGTCACGATAACGATATCACCTGAGACCAGATAACCTTTGTCGCGCAGCAGGTTTACGGCATCGTGCGCCGCAGCCACGCCGTCATTGGTGCTGTCGAAGTGTACCGGCGTCACACCGCGGTACAGCGCCGTCAGGTTCAGCGTACGTTCGTGACGAGACATGGCGAAGATCGGCAGACCGGAGCTGATACGCGAGGTCATCAGCGCGGTACGGCCGGATTCGGTCATGGTGATGATCGCCGTTACGCCTTTAAGGTGGTTCGCGGCATACATGGCGGACATGGCAATCGCTTCTTCCACGTTGTCGAACTGCACGTCCAGACGGTGTTTAGAAACGTTGATGCTCGGGATCTTTTCAGCGCCCAGGCAGACGCGCGCCATGGCGGCCACGGTCTCTGCAGGGTACTGACCCGCAGCGGTTTCCGCCGAGAGCATCACCGCATCGGTACCGTCCAGTACGGCGTTGGCCACGTCCATGACTTCCGCACGGGTTGGCATCGGGTTGGTGATCATGGATTCCATCATCTGAGTGGCGGTGATCACCGCGCGGTTCAGCTGGCGTGCGCGACGGATCAGCGCTTTCTGGATCCCGACCAGCTCAGGGTCACCGATTTCCACACCCAGGTCGCCACGCGCAACCATCACCACGTCAGACGCGAGGATCACATCGTCCATGGCATCCTGATCGCAAACGGCTTCCGCACGCTCAACTTTCGCAACGATTTTGGCATCACAACCAGCATCACGTGCCAGACGACGCGCATAGTTTAGGTCTTCGCCGCAGCGCGGGAAGGAGACTGCCAGGTAGTCAACGCCAATCAGCGCCGCGGTCACGATGTCCGCTTTGTCTTTGTCAGTCAGCGCTTCCGCAGAGAGTCCACCGCCCAGTTTGTTGATGCCTTTATTGTTGGAGAGCGGGCCGCCGACGGTGACTTCGGTGAACACCTTCATGCCCTGAACTTCCAGCACCTTCAGCTGTACGCGACCGTCGTCGAGCAGCAGGATATCGCCCGGTACCACATCCGCTGGCAGGCCTTTATAGTCGATACCGACTTTCTCTTTATCGCCTTCGCCTTTGCCCAGGTTGGCATCAAGCAGGAACTTATCACCAATATTGAGGAAAACTTTCCCCTCTTTAAAGGTTGAAACACGAATCTTAGGACCCTGCAAATCGCCAAGAATTGCGACGTGGCGGCCCAGTTTTGCTGCGATTTCACGCACTTTATCGGCACGTAATTTATGGTCTTCTGGCGTACCGTGAGAGAAGTTCATACGCACCACGTTGGCGCCAGCGGCGATAATTTTCTCGAGATTATTATCACGATCGGTGGCCGGGCCTAAGGTGGTTACGATCTTGGTTCTGCGAAGCCTTCTGGACATGTAATACTCCGTTGACTGAAACAACTTTGGTGTTGCGTGAACATTGAATCGGCCTTCATCTGCCGCAAGGCAGCAGCGAGTGGACCGAATGCCGTAAATCGTTACATCGTAATTATTCGTTACGTCTTCGTTATCAACTATCGAACATCGCTCTTTATAAGCAATTCTTTATCAAAACGCGATTCCTTAAGCGCTTCCTTGACCCGCTTCAAGTTATCCCGGAATTTTGCCCCCCGACGTAAGGTAAAACCGGTCGCCAGCACGTCGATCACCGTGAGCTGCGCCAGGCGGGAGACCATCGGCATATAAATATCGGTGTCTTCCGGTACGTCGAGCGTGATCGCCAGCGTCGCCTCACGGGCCAGCGGCGTGCCCGCCGTGGTAAGCGCGATAACCATGGCATCGTTTTCACGGGCCAGCTGCGCCAGCTCGACCTGACTCTTAGTGCGGCCGGTATGCGAAATCAGTACCACGACGTCATCTTCACTGCAATTCATACAGCTCATGCGTTGCAGCACAATGTCATCGGAATAAATCACCGGGACGTTAAAGCGGAAAAATTTGTTCATGGCATCATGCGCCACGGCCGCCGACGACCCGAGACCAAAGAACGCAATCCGCTTGGCCTGGGTAAGGAGATCCACCGCGCGATTCACGGCGCTCATATCCAGAGACTGGCGGACGTGGTCAAGCGAGGCCATGGCTGATTCAAATATTTTCGCGGTATAGGCATCAACACTGTCGTCTTCATCCACATTGCGATTAACATAGGGGGTGCCATTAGCCAGACTTTGTGCCAGATGCAGTTTAAAATCAGGGAAGCCGCGTGTTTCCAGGCTGCGGCAAAAGCGGTTGACCGTCGGTTCGCTCACACCCGCTTCCTGTGCCAGAGCGGCGATGCTTGAATGGATCGCCTGCGCGGGAGAAGCCAGAATGACCTCGGCCACTTTACGCTCGGATTTGCTAAGGTGTTCCAGTTGAAACTGGATTTTTTCCAGCATGTTCATGTTAACAGGACGCTCATGGGTGTAAACGATTTCATAAATTGATGAAATCGTAATTCGATTTAGCCGATATTACCCCTGTGACTTCCAGAAAGGGTAACAATCGACAAGATAATGTTGTTGTTTTTTTTCATAACTTGATCGGTGTCGGGTTTTGCTGCGGCCCTGTTGCGCAAAGAATCGACGGTTGTTGCGTCATTACGCCATCGTAATCGTCTGAAGGGTGAAAAATCGCGGTATCGCACGCGACGATAAGCGCTAATGGTTTCGGGAATGACGTAAAAGCAGTACAGTGCATTGTAATAAAATTACAACGATACCTGGCGGAAGTACCAGGTGATCCAACTGAGGAGAATGACATGGCGGTAACGCAAACAGCCCAGGCATGTGACCTGGTCATTTTCGGCGCGAAAGGCGATCTTGCACGCCGAAAATTGCTGCCTTCCCTGTATCAACTGGAGAAAGCGGGCCAAATTCATCCGGATACCCGTATCCTGGGTGTTGGGCGCGCCGACTGGGACAAGGACGCTTACACCAAAGTTGTCCGCGAGGCGCTCGAAACTTTCATGAAAGAAAAAATTGATGAAAGTTTGTGGGATACCCTGAGTGGCCGTCTCGATTTCTGCAATCTGGACGTGAATGACGTCAGCGCATTTAGCCGTTTAGGCGCGATGCTGGATCAGAAAAACCGTGTCACCATTAACTATTTCGCCATGCCGCCAAGCACCTTCGGCGCCATTTGCAAAGGGCTAGGCGAAGCCAAACTGAACGCCAAGCCGGCTCGCGTCGTGATGGAAAAACCGTTGGGGACGTCGCTGGCCACCTCGCGTGAAATCAACGACCAGGTGGGCGAGTTCTTTGAAGAGTGCCAGGTTTACCGTATTGACCACTACCTCGGTAAAGAGACGGTTCTGAACCTGCTGGCGCTGCGTTTCGCTAACTCCCTGTTTGTGAATAACTGGGACAACCGCACCATCGACCACGTGGAAATCACCGTGGCGGAAGAGGTGGGCATTGAAGGTCGCTGGGGTTACTTTGACCAGGCCGGTCAGATGCGCGACATGATCCAGAACCACCTGCTGCAAATCCTGTGCATGATTGCCATGTCGCCACCGTCCGATCTGACGGCGGACAGCATTCGTGACGCCAAAGTGAAAGTGCTGAAGTCGCTGCGCCGCATCGACCGCTCCAACGTGCGTGAGAAGACCGTGCGTGGTCAGTACACTGCCGGGTTTGCGCAAGGCAAAAAAGTGCCAGGCTACCTGGAAGAAGAGGGCGCGAACAAGTCCAGCAACACCGAGACGTTTGTGGCGATCCGCGTGGACATCGACGACTGGCGCTGGGCGGGGGTACCGTTCTACCTGCGCACCGGTAAACGTCTGCCGACCAAGTGCTCCGAAGTGGTGGTCTACTTTAAAAACCCGGAACTGAACCTGTTCAAAGAGTCCTGGCAGGAGCTGCCGCAGAACAAGCTGACCATTCGTCTGCAGCCGGACGAAGGGGTCGATATCCAGATCCTGAACAAAGTGCCGGGCCTGGATCATAAACACAACCTGCAGACCACCAAGCTGGATCTGAGCTACTCCGAAACCTTCAACCAGACGCACCTGGCGGATGCTTACGAGCGTCTGCTGCTGGAAACCATGCGCGGTATCCAGGCGCTGTTCGTGCGTCGCGATGAAGTGGAAGAGGCATGGAAATGGGTCGACTCCATTACCGAAGCCTGGGCTGCCGATCAGGATGCACCAAAACCGTATCAGGCAGGCACCTGGGGACCTGTTGCGTCAGTGGCGATGATCACCCGCGATGGTCGCTCCTGGAACGAGTTTGAGTAAGATAATCCGCTAGACCGAAAGTGTTATTTTACCGGTAACATGATCTAACACAGCTCGCGGCATAATTTTTGACTTTTAAGCTCCGTGTGGATTCACCCGCGGAGCTTTTTTTATTACACTGCCGGAAGTGATTTTGCCCCTGAGCTCCGGACAGCAAGCGTTTCAGCGTTGTTAACAACTGCCAGCGACTTTGTAAACTCCCGAGCCCGGACAGATAAATGAGAGGAGCTTTTATGAATCCGACATTGTTACGCGTAACACAGCGCATTATCGAGCGCTCGAAAGAGACCCGTTCGGCCTACCTCGCCCGGATTGAACAGGCAAAGAGCAACACCGTCCACCGCTCGCAGCTGGCCTGCGGTAACCTGGCACACGGCTTCGCCGCCTGCCAGCCTGAAGATAAAGCGTCGCTGAAAAGCATGTTGCGTAACAATATCGCCATCATCACCTCCTATAACGACATGCTTTCCGCGCACCAGCCGTATGAGGTCTATCCCGACATCATCCGTAAAGCGCTGCACAGCGTGAATGCCGTTGGTCAGGTAGCGGGCGGGGTGCCTGCCATGTGCGATGGCGTGACGCAGGGGCAGGACGGTATGGAGCTGTCACTGCTGAGCCGTGAAGTAATTGCGATGTCTGCGGCGGTGGGGCTGTCACACAACATGTTTGATGGCGCGCTGTATCTCGGCGTATGCGACAAGATTGTCCCGGGTCTGGTCATGGCTGCGCTGTCGTTTGGTCATCTGCCTGCGATCTTTGTACCATCAGGCCCGATGGCAAGCGGTCTGCCGAACAAAGAAAAAGTGCGTATCCGCCAGCTGTATGCCGAAGGTAAAGCCGATCGCCAGGCGCTGCTGGAGGCGGAAGCCGCGTCTTACCATGCGCCGGGCACCTGTACGTTCTACGGTACCGCGAACACGAACCAGATGGTGGTGGAGTTTATGGGGATGCAGCTTCCGGGCTCGTCCTTTATCCAGCCGGATGCCCCGTTGCGCAAAGCGCTGACCGAGGCGGCGGCCCGTCAGGTCACGCGTCTGACCGGGAACGGCAACGAATGGATGCCGATGGGCAAAATGGTTGATGAAAAAGTCATCGTCAACGGTATCGTCGCACTGCTGGCAACCGGGGGGTCAACTAACCACACCATGCACCTGGTGGCCATGGCGCGTGCGGCGGGTATTCTGATTAACTGGGATGACTTCTCCGAGATCTCATCCGTGGTGCCGCTGATGGCGCGCCTGTACCCGAACGGTCCGGCGGACATTAACCACTTCCAGGCCGCAGGCGGCGTACCGCTGCTGATGCGCGAGCTGCTGAAGGGCGGTCTGCTGCATGAAGATGTAAACACCGTGGCGGGCTTCGGCCTGAAGCGCTACACCCAGGAGCCGTGGCTGAACAACGGCGAACTGGACTGGCGCGATGGCGCGAGCGCCTCTCTTGACCCACAGGTAATTGCCACCATCGACAAACCGTTCTCTCCTCACGGTGGCACCAAAGTGCTGAGCGGTAACCTTGGGCGCGCGGTGATGAAAACCTCTGCCGTACCGGAAGAGAATCAGGTTATCGAAGCGCCGGCGGTGGTGTTCGAAAGCCAGCATGACGTATTACCTGCCTTTGACGCCGGGCTTCTCGACAAAGATTGCGTGGTGGTAGTGCGTCATCAGGGGCCGAAAGCCAACGGGATGCCAGAATTACATAAACTTATGCCACCACTTGGTGTATTATTGGACCGCCGTTTCAAAATTGCACTGGTGACCGATGGACGCCTCTCAGGCGCATCCGGTAAAGTGCCTTCCGCCATCCATGTGACGCCGGAAGCTTATGACGGCGGGTTGCTGGCGAAAGTGCGTGACGGCGACATGATCCGCGTAAACGGACAGACAGGCGAGTTAACCCTGCTGGTCGATGACGCAGAGCTGGCGGCACGTAACCCTCATATTCCTGACCTGAGCGCCTCGCGCGTGGGGACAGGGCGCGAAATGTTTGGTGCGCTGCGTGAGAAACTCTCCGGTGCTGAGCAGGGCGCAACCTGTATTACGTTTTAAGATGACTTGATTTTAACGATCTGGCGAGAGAAGACTCTGATGAAAAACTGGAAAACAAGTGCAGAAGCAATCCTGACCACTGGCCCTGTCGTGCCGGTTATCGTGGTAAACAAGCTGGAGCACGCGGTACCGATGGCGAAAGCGCTGGTTGCGGGCGGCGTTCGCGTTCTGGAAGTGACCCTGCGTACCGCCTGCGCGATGGATGCCATTCGCGCTATCGCTAAAGAAGTACCGGACGCCATCATTGGTGCGGGTACCGTGACGAACGCAAAACAGCTGGCTGAAGTGACCGAAGCGGGTGCACAGTTCGCCATCAGCCCGGGTCTGACCGAGTCGCTGCTGAAAGCCGCCACCGAAGGCACGATTCCCCTGATCCCGGGTATCAGCACCGTATCTGAACTGATGCTGGGCATGGACTACGGTCTGAAAGAGTTCAAATTCTTCCCGGCAGAAGCCAACGGCGGCACCAAAGCGCTGCAGGCCATTGCGGGCCCATTCTCTCAGGTGCGTTTCTGCCCGACGGGCGGTATCTCTCCTGCCAACTACCGTGACTACCTGGCGCTGAAAAGCGTGCTGTGCATCGGTGGCTCATGGCTGGTGCCGGCGGATGCACTGGAAGCTGGCGACTGGGACCGCATTACCCGACTGGCTCGTGAAGCGGTTGAAGGCGCGAAGCAGTAAGTTATTCGCCGCATGAAAAACGGGCCCCGGGGCCCGTTTTTTTATCCTGCTACCTTAACGCCTGCGGCGGCCGCTTTCGCTCTCGTCACGGCGTCGTCCACGTTCTCCCCGGTGGCTAATGCCACGCCAAGACGACGGGAGCCGTCGATCTCCGGCTTACCGAATAAGCGCACCTGCAGACCTGCGCCCACCGCAGCGTCGACGTTATCAAAGGTGACGTTCTGGCTGGTTAATTGCGGCAGGATCACCGCCGAGGCGGCCGGGCCGTACTGACGGATACCGCCGACGGGCAGACCGAGGAAGGCGCGCACGTGCAGGGCGAATTCCGAGAGGTCCTGCGAGATGAGCGTGACCATGCCGGTGTCATGCGGGCGAGGGGAGACTTCGCTGAAAATCACCTCGTCACCGCAAACAAACAGCTCCACGCCGAACAGGCCATAGCCGCCCAACGCCAGGACGGTCTTACGAGCTATTGCCTGCGCGCGTTCCAGCGCCAGGGGGCTCATCTGCTGCGGCTGCCAGGATTCACGGTAATCGCCATCTTCCTGACGGTGGCCAATCGGGTCACAGAAATGGACGCCATCCACGGCGCTGACGGTCAGCAGGGTGATCTCGAAATCAAACTTCACCACACCTTCAACGATCACACGACCGGCTCCGGCGCGACCACCCTGTTGGGCATAATCCCACGCCTTGTCCAGCGTGCTGCTGTCGCGGATAAAACTCTGCCCTTTACCGGAGGAGCTCATGACCGGCTTAATGATGCACGGGTAGCCGATCTCCTCGACAGCCCGCAGGAATGCGGCTTTATCGCCAGCAAAACGGTAGCCCGACGTAGGCAACCCGAGCTCCTCCGCCGCCAGGCGACGGATCCCTTCGCGGTTCATGGTCAGCTTTGCGGCTTTTGCACAGGGCACCACGCGCTGGCCGTCCTGCTCAAGGGCGATCAGCGTATCGGTAGCGATGGCTTCAATTTCCGGCACCACAAAATCCGGTTTTTCACGCGTAATCAGTTCGCGAAGGGCATCGCCGTCCAGCATGTTAATCACATAAGAACGATGGGCGACGTGCATGGCGGGTGCATCAGCGTAGCGGTCAACGGCAATGACTTCCACGCCTAAACGTTGACACTCAATGGCGACTTCTTTTCCCAGCTCGCCCGATCCCAACAGCATCACTCGTGTAGCCGATGGCCGCAGCGCGGTTCCTAAACGAATCATAACAATCCCCCTGAAAAAGTTGCGGGCAGTATAAACGAAAACGTTTGCGTCTGTCTCGCGCACGGCTCAGTGCGGCAGGAAGAAATTTGCGCTTCTTTAGTCCGACCAGACATTTCCTGACGCCTGCTCGCTTACGCTGTGGAACATGTTCACCGTTAAGTGAGGGAAACCATGTCAGGCTGGCTGAATCAATTGCAATCACTGTTAGGGCAGAAAACGGCATCGTCCGGCGAGCAGGGGCTCAGTAACCTGCTGGTACCTGGCGCGCTCGGCGGGCTGGCGGGCCTGCTGGTGGCGAATAAGTCCTCGCGCAAGCTGTTGGCAAAGTATGGCACCGGCGCGCTGCTGGCCGGTGGCGGGGCCATCGCGGGGACCGTTATGTGGAATAAATACAAAGACAGGGTACGCACTGCGCACAGGGATGAACCGCAGTATGGTGAACACACCTCGCCGCTGGATCTGCGTACCGAACGGCTTATCCTTGCGCTGGTCTTTGCCGCGAAAAGCGACGGGCACATCGACGATAAAGAACGATCGGCGATTGAGCAGCAACTGCGTGAAGCCGGTGTCGAAGAGAAGGGCAGAGCCCTGGTGGCGCAGGCGATTGAACAGCCGCTTGACCCGCAGCGTCTTGCGCAGAGTGTGAAAAATGAGGAAGAGGCGCTTGAACTCTATTTCCTCAGCTGTGCCGCTATCGATATCGATCACTTTATGGAACGCAGCTACCTGAACGCGCTTGGCGACGCGCTGAAGATCCCCCAGGATGTGCGCGAAGGCATTGAGCAGGATATCCGGGAGCAAAAACAGGCGTTACAGGGATAACGTCGCGGCGGGGTCACGGTTTCGCTTGCATCATGCGTGGGTTTTGCCAACCTTATAGGGTGTAAAACTAAAAAGAATGATGACATGCCACCGAAAGCCCGACGTATACCTTATGCAATCACCACGCATGGCGATACGCGCATAGACAACTATTACTGGCTACGGGACGATTCGCGTTCCCGGCCAGAGGTACTCGACTACCTGCACGAGGAAAACGACTATGGCCGCAAGGTCATGTCCAGCCAGCAGACGCTTCAGGACCAGCTGCTGAATGAAATGGTACAGCGTATTCCTCAGCGTGATATCTCCGCGCCCTGGACCAAAAACGGCTACCGCTATCGCCATATCTACGAGCCCGGCAACGAGTACCCCATCTACCAGCGTCAGTCGGGGCTGAGCGCCGAGTGGGACGAGTGGGATATTCTGCTGGACGCCAACCAGCGCGCGGCCCACAGCGAATTTTATACCCTGGGCGGCATGTCCATTTCACCGGATAACGCGGTGATGGCGCTGGCGGAGGATTATCTCTCCCGTCGCCAGTACGGCCTGCGTTTTCGCAATCTCGACACCGGTAACTGGTATCCGGAAATGCTGGAAAACGTCTCCCCGGATTTTGTCTGGGCAAATGACTCCGAAACGGTTTACTACGTCAAAAAACACGCCTCCACTCTGCTGCCTTACCAGGTTTGGCGACACACCGTGGGGACCGACTCCGCGGACGACGAGCTGGTCTATGAAGAGCAGGACGAAACCTTTTATGTCAGCCTGCATAAAACCTCCTCACGCCACTATGTCATTATCTTCCTGGCCAGCGCGACGACATCCGAAGTTCTGCTGCTGGATGCCGAACTGCCTGATGCCCAGCCGCTCTGCTTTCTGCCGCGCCGCAAGGACCACGAGTACAGCCTGGATCACTTCCAGCACAGTTTTTATGTGCGTTCGAATCGCGAGGGCAAAAACTTCGGTCTTTATAAAACCAAAGTGCGCGATGAGCGCAAGTGGGAAGTGCTGATCCCCGCGCGGGATCAGGTGATGCTGGAAGGCTTCACCCTGTTTACTGACTGGCTGGTGGTGGAAGAGCGCCAGCGGGGGCTGACCAGCATCCGGCAAATCAACCGTAAAACCCGGGAAGTGGTGGGGATTGCGTTTGACGACCCGGCCTATGTGACATGGATTGGATTCAACCCGGAACCGGAATCCTCTCGGCTGCGCTACGGCTACTCGTCCATGACCACACCGGACACCCTGTTTGAACTGGATATGGACACCGGGCAGCGTCAGGTGATTAAACAGACCGAGGTCAAAGGGTTCGAATCCGAAAACTACCGAAGCGAACACGTGTGGGTCACCGCCCGGGATGGCGTGGAGGTTCCCGTCTCGCTCGTCTATCACAAAGCGCATTTTCAGAAAGGGAAAAACCCGATCCTCGTCTACGGCTACGGCTCCTACGGCTCAAGCATGGACGCCGATTTCAGCAGCAGCAGATTAAGCCTGCTCGATCGCGGCTTTGTTTTCGCCATCGCCCATATTCGCGGCGGCGGCGAACTGGGGCAGCACTGGTATGAAGACGGGAAATTCCTCAAAAAGAAAAACACCTTTAATGACTACCTTGACGTCTGCGATGCGCTGATTGAACAGGGTTATGGCGATCCGCAGCTCTGCTTTGGCATGGGCGGCAGTGCGGGCGGCATGCTGATGGGGGCAGTTATCAACCAGCGTCCCGACCGCTTCAAAGGCATCGTCGCGCAGGTGCCGTTTGTTGATGTGGTTACCACCATGCTCGATGAATCCATTCCTCTCACCACCGGGGAGTTTGAGGAGTGGGGCAATCCGCAGGATGAGATTTACTACCGCTATATGAAAGAGTACAGCCCGTACGATAACGTCGAGGCGAAAGCCTACCCTCATATGCTGGTGACCACCGGTTTGCATGACTCTCAGGTGCAATACTGGGAGCCGGCAAAATGGGTGGCAAAACTGCGGGAGCTGAAAACCGACGATAATCTGTTGTTGCTCTGTACCGATATGGATTCCGGACACGGCGGGAAATCGGGACGGTTTAAATCGTATGAAGGGGTGGCGCTGGAGTATGCCTTTTTGATTGGCCTGGCGCAGGAGACGCTGCCAGGCCGTGCAGAGCGTTAAGCTTCGCCCAGATAATGTTTCAGCGTCAGACGCAGCTCCGGGCTCATTTTGTCGAGGTTGTTATACAGCCAGCGCAAATAGCCCGGGTCTTTATCGGCAATATCAGACACCGCTCTGCCCCGGTACTTACCAAAGGTAAACGTGGTCAGCAGCGCGGGGCGTCCGGTAATGGTCGCCATGTCATCCGGCGTCCAGCCGGAGGTGTTCATAATATCGATGAGTAACGCGGCGGTGATATAGCAGTCATACAGGGCGCGGTGATGATGCAGCCCCTCAGGCGTGCGGACGCTGAGCTTGCGGGACTTGTACAGCGCCATGTTACTGTACTTGATCCCCGGCCAGAGGCGACGCGCCAGCTTCATGGTACAAATCCATTCCCCGGGCATCTCCGGCAGCACGCGACGGTCAAAGCTGGCGTTATGCGCGACGTACCACGGGCTACCGTAATAGTGGGGAATCACGTCTTCGATCCACGGTTTATCCGCCACCATCGATTCGGTAATGCGATGGATAGCCATCGCCTGAGGGCTGATGGGGCGATCGGGACGCACCAGATGGCTCATTGGGTTGACGATTTTTCCGTCAACCACGTCGACAGAGGCCACTTCCACTATTCCGCCCTGAAGATCGCAAGTTTCGGTATCGATGACGCGCAGCATTGAACACTCCTGAGCTTAAAACGCCTAGCCTAAAGGAATGATATCGCCTTGCCAACCCTGTCTGCCGAGCGAGCCCGTCAACAGTAACTCACCGTTATCCGCGCGGACAATCAGCTGGCCTTTATCATCCCACAGCGCGCTGCCGCTACCGGCATTCGCCATGAGCACAGCAATGGCATATTTATGCGCGAAGCGCTGAAGGGTGCTGATGGACTGTCGCCAGCGGTAATCCCGCACCGACTGACAGCTGGTGAAGAGTGTTGCACTCGGGTCGAGATTCGGCGAATCGGCATGGGCATCCATGATGCTCAGGTGTTTATCCCCCGGCATCAGGCTGGCACCGCTGCCTTGCGGATAGCGCAAAACGCGCTGGCGAGAGGGGGTAAACAGCGCGAGGCCTTTCTGGCGCAGACCATTGCGCTCAACGGGGAGCCCGGCAATCACCGTAATCCGGTAAAAATGGGCCGCGTCAAGCAGGGGATCCAGCTGGGCGTCGCCGGGTGGGGGAGGTAACGTCGACGTCCCGGATCCCGTTAATGAGAGTTCAGGGAAGACCAGCAAATCACACCGTTGCCGTGCGGCTTCCGCAATGAAGCGAAGGTGGTGCGTAACATGGTCATCAATACTCTGGTGTAGCCCGCCATACTGGGCTGCCGCTATATTCCAATGTGACATCGTGACTTCCTTATACACTGAGTCGCAGGGATTTAAGAATACACCTAATTTAATCAGGGTTTTCTTATCCTGCCAGATTCAGCGTAAGGAAGTGTAACGAGTCGTTAAGCTTATTTAACTTTAGGTTCGTACGGCAAACGGGAGAGATTGACCGAGGCGAGACGGTGGGCGATTAATCTTTCACGGAACCAGTCCCGCAGATGGGCAGGTTGGTCACGTTCAACAACTTCCGCCACGATGGGCATGTTGTAACGCTCTTTAAAAGCGACGCCAGCGGCAGCGAGATCGACATTCACTTTATCCATCTCGTCCTGAGGAAGGGCGGCCAGATTGATCTTCATTACCTTCTCCTTATTATGCGGCGGCAACGTTACCGCGATTGCGCGACGATGACAAGCGGAGGCGGGATGATCCTCGACTCGTTTATTATACAGCGTTATTCTTTAGCATACAGACATAACAAAAAGGAATGATTGCGATGGGTTTCTCCGCTTCCCGCGCGGCATGCGCACTGGTTTTTCTCGCCTCTACAGTGATTTCTCCCTCGGTGCTTGCGCATGCGCATCTTCAACAGACTATCCCGGCGGCAGACAGCCTGGTGAGCGCACCGCAGACCCTGACGCTGAATTTTTCGGAGGGTATCGAACCCGGTTTTAGCGGTGTAGTGGTAACGGATGCGCAAAAACAGGTCATCAGGGCCGGTACCGCTACGCGAGACGAAAAGAATAAAACTCAGCTTACCGTACCGCTGGAACAACCGCTGACGCCAGGGACTTACCAGGTCGACTGGCATGTGGTCTCGGTTGATGGCCATAAAACCAAAGGCAGCTATCACTTTAGCGTGAAATAGCATGCTGTCGCTGATTTACATCGGGTTGCGCTTTATCCACTTTGGGGCGCTGATGCTGGTTTTTGGCAATGCGCTTTACAGCGTCTGGTTTGCACCTTCCTCTCTCCAGCGTTTAATGTCACGGCGTTTTCAGGCGCAGCAGAAAGTGGCCTCCCTAATCAGCCTGGCGGCCGCACTTCTCATGTTTATGCTTCAGGGCGGATTGATGGGAAGCGGGTGGGGAGATGTGTTTGCCCCGCAGGTCTGGCAAAGCGTGCTGGGAACGCAGTTTGGTAGCGTCTGGCTGTGGCAGATTATTCTCGCGGCGATCGCGGTCGGCGCCGCATGGCTCGCGCCACTGAAAGGGTCGCGACTGCTGCTGCTGGCAATGGGGCAGCTTATCCTGCTGGCCGGGGTAGGACACGCGGCGATGCTGGAGGGGGCGATGGGGGCTTTGCAGCGTCTTAATCATGCTGTTCACCTGATCTGTGCCGCCACCTGGCTGGGGGGATTACTGCCGCTGCTGTTCTGCATGCGTCTGGCCAAAGGGCGCTGGCAGACTGCCGCCATCTACACCATGATGCGCTTCTCACGCGTGGGCCATTACGCCG
The DNA here is from genome assembly GCF_020216105.1 of Enterobacter sp. K16B. Taxonomy (NCBI): domain Bacteria; kingdom Pseudomonadati; phylum Pseudomonadota; class Gammaproteobacteria; order Enterobacterales; family Enterobacteriaceae; genus Enterobacter; species Enterobacter sp. K16B. The sequence goes on along the minus strand of NZ_JAIWJZ010000014.1, from coordinate 22,700 downwards.
TCGCCGGCGTGCTGCTCACCGGGGAGGTTAACGCGCTAATGATACTCGGCCTCCAGATTCCCTGGGAGGCTGGTTATGTACAGTTATTGTTGTTCAAATGTGCGCTGGTGGCGTTGATGGTGGTAATTGCGCTGGCAAATCGGTATTTTCTGGTGCCACGGTTCCGTCCGGAAACCGGACGGGCACAACAGATTTTTATCAGGATGACACAGGCAGAAGTGGTGCTGGGGGCGCTGGTACTGGCAACGGTAAGCCTGTTCGCCACCTGGGAACCCTTCTGACAAGGTTAAATATCATATGAAAAAGACAGTACTTTCTTTTGTATTGCTGGCCTGCACGGGGAGCGCGCTTGCTGCACCACAGGTTATCACCGTCAGCCGTTTCGAAGTGGGTAAGGACAAATGGGCGTTTAATCGCGAAGAGGTGATGCTGACCTGCCGTCCGGGCCATGCGCTGTATGCCATCAACCCGAGTACGCTGGTGCAATACCCGCTGAATGATACCGCCGAGCAGCAGGTGGCCAGCGGGAAGAGTAGCGGGCAGCCCATCAGCGTGATCCAGATTGACGATCCTTCCCACCCGGGGCAGAAGATGAGTCTGGCACCGTTTATTGAGCGCGCGGATAAGCTCTGCTAACGTACAGGTTTCCAATAAAAAACCGCAGATGCTTGCGAAAGCACTGCGGTTTTTTTCGTTTAATGATGCTCTGACGCTTTTTTTCCAGCCGCTTTAACTGTTGACTGGAAAACCTGGCGTCGTCATCTATTCTTAAAAGGCAAGGCGACTTAGCCTGCATTAATGCCAACTTTTAGCGCACGGCTCTCTCCCAAGAGCCATTTCCCTGGACCGAATACAGGAATCGTATTCGGTCTCTTTTTATCTGTATGAAAGTGAAAGAATAATCCCGGTAATGTCTTTCTCATACAGCGCGCACTTCCTGTACGTCCAGCTAAAACATAACACAACACAGCATGCGGAAGTCCAGCCCTTTTTGCCTGTTTTGTTAAATTTTCGTGTCGCGTCAGTAAATGGCAATGCCGGGCTTAAAAGCGCGATTTAACGGACGCCTCAATTTCATCAAGCAGTTCAAAGCGACGGCGGTATTCGGCTCGCTTTTTACTGGCAATGTCCTCAAGGGATTTGCGCTCCATCTGCAGGGGGAGTTGCCAGCAGAAGGCGGACAGTTTTTTACCGTCCAGCGATCCCCAGAACTCATCATAGCTGGCGTGGAAGTGGCGACCTTTACTGAGGCGATAGCGCAAGGCGCGGAAAACGTGTCCTTCATCGCTGACGGCAAAAATTGCCCGCACTGACGACTGTGCCGCCAGCTGGAAAATCACCTCCATCAGCAGCCGTTTTGGGAACAGACCGTGGCAGGCGCGGGTGGCCTGCTTAATGGCATCCCGCGAGACGTTGCGGCGGGGGCCCTGAAGTCCACCTATCACGATGACCCGCTGGCCATTGCTGCGCGCAACGCTAAAGGTCAGGCTGGCAAGCAGCGTATTCTCGTTATCGCGCAGCCACAGCGTGCTTTCGCCTTCGCGCTCGGCTTTCCCGGCACAAGAGGCATTGACGGTGTAGATCGCGTCGTTTTTGGCCCTGAACTGGACAATCACTTGCTCATGCGGGCTGGTCAGCGCCTGGGCCAGTCCCTTCTCTTTCAGGCTATCAATCCAGTGATAGTGGTGAATGATAGCGTCAGCGCGATCGCTCGCCGTCAGGCCGCGCATCAGGTACTGCCGATGGGTCTTGCTCGGTAAGGTCATCTGAGAGGCCAGCAGTCTGTCGAAATCGTCGCGACCTGCAAGGCTTTCCAGCATGCGATGGGTGGAGGACCAGAACAGAAGCGAACGCAGAAGGAACTTGAGGCGATATTCGCGTTTCTGCCAGATTGGCCCAGGAGTCCGTTTGCCTTTCACCAGCTCAGAAATAATATGTGTGCGATGTGGATAGAAAACATCGTTATGCAGTTCTGTATTAGACACGTGAAGGCCCTCGTTTTTATCTCCCCTTATTCTAAAGAGCCAGTAAAAAGGGATTAATAGTGCGCGGACCTTTATTTCCGTTTGGTTTAGCGTTTGTTTGATTTTGCGAGAGCCCTGGCGATCTTCTGTCATTTCTGCTGCAGCTATACTGTTAACAGGAGGGCCTTATGTACCAGCGAATAGAGGGGCGGATGTGGCGTCACGTCTGGGTTGTCAGCGATATTCACGGTTGTTATCAGCGGCTTTTAGACGAGCTCAAATGCCGTCATTTTAACCCGTTTGAGGATTTACTGATTTCTGTGGGCGATCTGATCGATCGTGGTCCAGACAGTGTTAAATCATTACAGCTTATCAATGAAAAATGGTTTCGTGCCGTGCGTGGCAACCACGAGCAAATGGCTCTCGACAGTCTGGATAATAACGATTTTTCTCTCTGGACGATGAATGGCGGAATGTGGTTTGCGCAACTTGAACGCGACCAGCAACAGCTCGCGCTGTCGTTGCTCGATGGCTGCCGCGATTTACCGCATATTATTGAGATAACCTGCGCTAACGGCCTGAATGTGATTGCCCATGCCGATTATCCGGCAGCGGAATACCGCTGGCAAAAACCGGTCAGCGCCCAGCGCGTTTTATGGGACCGCGATCGGCTGATGGGGTTTATGGTGGGTAAAGGGCAGGGTATCAGCGGCGCGGATCATTTCTGGTTTGGCCATACGCCCGTCGACAGACGGTATGATTTTAATAATCTTCACTACATTGATACGGGGGCCGTTTTTGACGGTTACTTTACGCTGGCGCAACTGCAGTAATAAATAACCCGCCTTCGGGCGGGTTCTCTTTAGGTCAGGCAAGGCGCATGACCCAGGCATCGGTTTTGCTATCGTAATGCTCACGGTAAAGGACAGAATGTTCGCCATCAAGTATTGCCGGGACGCTGGTGTCGGCATCCCACGCATCGAGCTGCATGCACAAATCCGGGTCGGATTTGCAGGGAATACTTAACGTTCGATCGCCTTGTGCTTCGCCGCGCAGTTCTGCGTCGTCGATCTCGAAAGCGCCAATACGCACGCTGGTTTTCGTCATAGTGCTCTCCGGGTCGGTTGTCAAAATCTGGTATGACCAGTACGGTCACCCATTTTTTATCGTAGACAAGGAGAGCAAAATCGCCAGTAAAAAAGTGCGCTTTTTTTAGTCGGTGCGATCGTTACCGGTAAACAGACGACCATCGCGAACCAGTTCGCGCGGATAACTGTTTTTCAGTCGGGAGCCGACCTTTTTTGCCAGTCCCAGCGGGTACCCCTGATACGTCACGATTGCTTCATCGCCTGCCGGGGTGCTCGCCGGGTAGACATCGCGACCACGGTACCACTCTTCGGCTTCCTGATGCGTGAGGGCAAAAGTATTCTCGCCCCCGGCAAGTGCGATGACGGCCTCGTGCTGCCAGCGATAGCCTTTGTTATGCACTTCCGCCAGGCGGATCCCGATGCGCGAAAAACGCACTTTACCAATCAGCGGTTCGATATTCGCCGGGAAAAGCCAAACTTCTTTATCGCGCTGCCAGAGGTGCAGACTTTCATCCCAGACCAGCCCAACCTGGCTGGCGGCCGCGATAAGCTGTGCGGCATCGCGACCTTTAAGAGGCGCAAACGGGAAAGTGCCAACCTTGAATTTAGGTGCAGGGAGGGGAGCCACCGCCTGCGTTTTACGCAGACGCGCCACAAAGAACCCTTCACAGTCGTAAATCTGCGGGAAGACGTGAAGAAAACCTTCGGGGGTGACCGCTTCACCGGCTGAGGCAAACAGATCGTTCAGCGGCAGAAAGTCGACCGCATCCGGGTATTGCGCTTTCAGCCACAGACAGACGTCTTCGTTTTCATCGCGGTTGAGGGTGCAGGTGGAGTAAACCAGCGTGCCACCCGGGCGCAGGGCGTGAAAGGCGCTGTCGATCAGCTCGCGCTGTGTGGCGGCGATCTCAAGGTTGCTTTCCACCGACCAGTTCTTTAACGCATCGGGATCTTTACGCACCACCCCTTCGCCGGAGCAGGGGGCGTCCAGCAGAATGGCATCGAAAGCTTCCGGTAAGGCGGCGCCAAAGACGCGTCCGTCGAAGTGGGTGAGGGCAACATTATGAATACCGCAGCGGCTGATGTTGGCATGCAATACTTTCACCCGGCTGGCGGAAAACTCGTTGGCGAGGATCGCCCCCTGATTGCCCATACGGGCGGCAATTTGTGTGGTTTTCGAGCCAGGAGCCGCGGCAACATCCATTACGCGTTCAGGTGCATTGCCATCCGCGAACAAGGCGGCAACCGGCAGCATCGAACTGGCTTCCTGAATATAGAACAGACCGCTCAGATGTTCAGCGGTACTGCCCAGCGGCACGTCATCTTCATCATCGCGTTCGATCCAGAACCCCTCAGTACACCACGGGACTGGCGTAAGCTGCCAGCGGTAGGGCGCGACCAGCGTCAGAAAATCATCGATGCTGATTTTCAACGTGTTGACGCGGATACTGCGGCGCAGCGGACGCTGGCAGGCGGCAATAAAGTCGTCTAAGGAGAGATGAGAGGGAAGCGCCTCGCGCATCTGCGCCAGGAATTGTTCAGGAAGAAATACGGAGTTTTGAGCCACGTGCACACCACAGGGAAAAGTTCAGGTGCGCAGTGTAACATAAAGGCTCCGGCGCGTTGACACCGGAGCCTTTCAGATTAACGCGGCAGGGCCGTTCCCCACTCACGCCACTCTTTTGGTTCACTTTCAAGCAGCAGGAAGTGTTTACCCGGCTGCGCTTTCGGCGCCAGCGGCGTTCCCGGCGGCGTGGCAAAGGCAATACCACCGCGGATGAACTGATTGAAGGTGCCGGTTTTCACCACCCCTCCCGTCAGGCCGAAGTCCAGTGAATAGCCGGATGCCAGCCAGAATACCGAGTTATTGCGGACAAGGTGCTGGTAACGTTCGCTGATGCGTAACGCCACCATCACGCGGTCGGAGAGTGTACCGAGCGTCAGACCCGTGACCGTACCCACCTCAATGCCGCGGAACAGGACCGGCGTACCGATGCTCAGCGAGCCAGCTTCCGGCACTTCCACCACAATGCTCAGGCCACCCAGGTAGCGCGAGTCGGTGATTGTGGCTTCCTGCAATTCAAAATCACGACGGGCATTGCCCTGGCCGGGCTCAACGTTGATATACGGCTGCAGGATGGTGTCGAGATGTTCCACCCCCGCGGCCGAAATCTGCGGTGTGACCACGGAGAAGCGCGAACCCGTGCGCGCAAAGGTCTGCACATATTCCGGATACAGCACGGCGGTGGCCTGCACCTCGTTGCGCGAGGTGATGAGCGTCAGCTTCTGGATCTGCCCGATATCAATGCCCAGATAGCGGATTGGCATGCCTTCCGCCAGCTTACCGGCATCAAACGCGTGCAGGGTAATTTGCCCCCCCACGGCACGCGCGGCGGTTTCCGACGGGAAAAGAATACGCTTATCGCCTTTACGCAGATTGGCACCCGCACCGCTGAGATTATCGAAGCTAATCGCGCCGCGCAGCGCGCGTGAGAGCGGGGAAGCCTGCACGGTCAGCCCGTTACCGTTGAGCTGAACTTTCGCACCACCTTCGGCCCAGAAGACGCTGTTTGGCGTCAGCAGCTTGCGGTACTCGGGCTTGATATGCAGCTCGATATCAAACGCGTCCGCACGCGGGCGAACGGTAATCACTTCCCCGACTTCAAACTTGCGGTAGAGCACAACGGAACCTGCCTGCACGTCCGGCAGCGTCTCAGCGCTTAATGTCAGCGTGGTGGTAGGAAGATCGCTCAGGCTGTTTTCAATCGCTTTTTCGAGGTTCGCGTATAGCGGGTAGCTATCGCGCACGGGGCCTTTATCCCCTGGCAAAATGCGGATGCCGCCGTTAACCCATTCGCTGGCGCTGGCACCGAGGAACTCCACGCCGTCCAGACCTACCTTGACGTCGACGCGACTGTTCACCACGAATTTACTGTCGCCGTGAACCAGGTCGCTATATTGCGGATCGATGGCGACCGAGAAGCTCACGCCACTCGCAGAGAGCGTACGCTCCAGCACCTGACCCACCTGCACGCCATGCAAAATCAACGGCTGACCGGCTTCGATACCGTAACTTTCCGGGGCATTGAGCGTGATCGTCACCACCCCCGGTTTTTGCAGCAGGGCTTTATCCGCCGGGGCAACGACGAAGCTGTTGCTGGGTTGACCTTCACCGGGGATCAGCTCAAACGTATTGCCGGTGAGCAGGGTGCTGATGTTGGCGTCGTTCAGGGAGAGCTTCGGACTGCGCATTTCGATACGTGTCTTCTCGCGCAGGAGATCGACCACGCTCGGATCGACCGTCATCTCGCCGGTGACCGAGCCGCCCGGGTTGAGGGTCATTTTGGTGAGCTGACCCACCTGCAGCCCCTGATACATCAGCGGCGTTGAGCCGGCTTTTAGCCCTTTCGCATCGGGCAGGGCCAGTTTGACAATCACCCCGCGCTGGCTGTGCGCCAGGTCAGCGTATAACCCGAACGTGTCGTCGGCGGTGGCCGGGCTTGAGTTTTCCGGGGAATCAAAGGCAATGGCGCCATTCACCAGTGCCGCCAGACTCTCCAGCTTCACCTTCGCACCGCTCAGGCTGAGATCGGCATCCACCCCGGAGACGTTCCAGAAGCGGCTGCCTTTTTTCACCAGGTTGGTGAAGCGACGTTCGATCAGCACATCAATGGTGACGCCCTGTTTGTTCGGGTTAATCGCGTAGTCGTACACGCGGCCAACCGGGATTTTACGGAAATAGACCAGGGAGCCACTGTTCAGCGAGCCGAGATCCGGCGCCTGCAGATGGATCATCAAATCGCCGTTATTGAGACGGTATTTGGGCTGGGTATCCAGCGCAACAAAGTGATCCTGGGGCTCACCTTTGCCCGGCATCATGCCGATATAGTTACCGCCCACCAGCGCATCCAGCCCGGAGACACCGGCCAGCGAGGCTTTCGGGGTCACCAGCCAGAACTGCGTTTCGCTGCGCAGGGCATCCTGCATGTCAGATTTGATACTGACCCGCACCTGGATCTTGTTCAGCCCTTTTCCAAGGGAGATGTCCTGAACCGTACCGACTTCAACCCCCTGGAAGCGAACAGGGGTTCGCCCGGCAACGATGCCGTCAGCGGTCTGGAAATCGATCGTCACAGTGCTTCCGCGATCTTCATAGCTCGTCCAGATAAGCCAGCCCGCAATCATCAGCGCGATGACAGGCAGCAACCAGAATGGCGAAATGCGGCGTTTAGTTTTAATTCTCGCTTCAGTCGGCGAAGCGGGGGTTTCCTGACTCATGTGCATCCCAAAGTAAGCGGCTATCCAGCCATTCCACAGCAAGAATAGTCAATATCACCGCAGAGCCGAAATAAAAAGCCGCGGGTCCCATTGTAAAAGCAAGTAGCTGGTCGCGATTGATGAGCGACATCATCAGCGAAATCACAAACAGATCCAACATTGACCAGCGGCCAATCCAGGTCACGAATCGCAGAAGCAGAATACGGGTGCGCAAACCTTGCTCACATTTAAAATGAATACTGATGAGCAAGGTAAACATCACGATCACTTTCGTAAACGGCACCAGAATACTGGCGATAAAGACGATTGCCGCCACGCCGATGTTGCTGTGTGCAAGCGAGATGATCCCCGAGAGAATGGTATCTTCCTGACGTCCGCCATTCACATAGATGATGGAGATGGGCAGCATATTGGCCGGGATCAGGAAGACCAGAGAGGCAATCAGCGCTGCCCAGCATTTCTGCAGACTGTTGTTGCGCCGCAGCCGCAACGGGATGTGGCACCGTGGGCAGCGGCCGCGCGCGTCGGGAAAGCCGGTATAGTGGCAGCCCAGACAAACCCGAAGATTCTCATCGGGGCGGGTCGCGGGGCGCTGAGGGTAAAAGCGCTCCCAGAGCTGCTCCACATTCAGGTGGATCAGCGTCAGGATACTGAGCAAGACCAGACAAATGAAGGCAAACAGCCCGACGCCCGGCTGCAGAAACGCATAGTCCTGTACCTTTATTGACGCCACGCCCACGCCCACCAGGTAGATATCCAGCATCACCCACTCTTTCAGCTTTTCCAGCATCAGCAGCACCGGACGCAGGTTCATGCCCAGAATGTTGCCAAACCAGAGATAAGCAATGGCGGCGACCAGCACCAGCGGTGCGCCAACGGTGCAGAACAGCACCATGGCCGCGGTCAGTGGATCGCCCTGACGCGTCATCTGCCAGATCCCCTGCAGCACGTTGGCGTCGATACGCACGCCGAGCAGGTAAAGTTTAAGCAGCGGCTCGCTCCAGGCAAACGGCATCAGCAGAAGCATGGTGACCGCCATGGCGGCGAGGCGGGTTAACGACCAGTCGCGGCCGTCACGGATTTTGGCGTCGCAACGGGGACAAAAGGCACTTTGGTGCGATTTCATCTTCGGCAACATAAAAAGCGTATCGCACTGAGGGCAACGCTGATAATGTGCACGGGGCAAAGCCTGGCTTACCGTATGGACAGTTATCTTTTTTGTCGGCGTAATTTTGGTTGTTTTTAAGGCCATCAGCTGCGCACAAATAAGTATTGTTGAAAGTTATAATAACTCATGAACGGATTCATCTTGAGCATGAGCGCATTTAATGCTTATTTTAATAGGCTATGCGGTAATTTTGTAAGACAACTAAGTGATTGAATAATGAACAAAACAGAATTCTACGCGGATCTGAACCGCGATTTTAAGGCATTGATGGCGGGTGAGACCAGCTTCTTAGCCACTCTGGCAAATACTAGCGCATTGCTGTTTGAACGTCTCTCTGACGTGAACTGGGCTGGCTTTTACCTCCTGGAAGGGGAAACGCTGGTGCTTGGCCCGTTCCAGGGCAAACTGGCCTGCGTGCGCATTCCAGTTGGTCGTGGTGTCTGCGGTACCGCGGTGGCTGAGAATCAGGTACAGCGTGTGGAAGATGTGCATGCGTTTGACGGTCACATTGCCTGTGATGCCGCCAGTAATTCTGAAATCGTTCTGCCGCTGGTGGTAAAAAATCAGATTATTGGCGTTCTGGACATCGACAGTACGGTCTTCAGTCGCTTTACAACCGAGGACGAACAGGGGCTGCGCGAGCTGGTGGCGAATCTGGAAAACGTACTCGCAGCAACCGATTATCAAAAATTCTTTGCGAGCGTCGCAGGATAATCAACGGATAACGTAGCATTTACGGATAGCGTCATTATAATGACGCCTGTTCATGCCTGCGCTTGTTGGCAACGTCCGTTGTAATCAGGAAATTTCATGGAAAATCAACCTAAGTTGAATAGCAGTAAAGAAGTTATCGCATTTCTGGCCGAGCGTTTCCCACAGTGCTTCAGCGCTGAAGGCGAAGCTCGTCCCCTGAAAGTCGGTATTTTTCAGGATCTGGTAGCGCGCGTTGAGGGGGAAATGAACCTCAGCAAAACTCAGCTGCGTTCCGCCTTACGTCTTTATACTTCGAGCTGGCGTTACCTGTACGGTATCAAACCGGGCGCGACCCGTGTGGATCTCGACGGCAATCCTTGTGGTGAGCTGGACGAGCAGCACGTAGAGCACGCGCGTAAACAGCTGGAAGAAGCCAAAGCACGCGTTCAGGCACAACGTGCTGAACAGCAAGCGAAAAAACGTGAAGCCGCAGCGGCTAATGGTCAGGAAGACGCGCCTCGTCGCGAGCGTAAACCTCGTCCTGCGCCTCGTCGCAACGACAACAACGATCGCAAACCGCGTGCTGACAAACCAGCAGCTAAAGCCCCGCGCGCCCCTCGTGAAGAGCCGCGCCACACTCCAGTTTCTGACATTAACGCTCTGAGCGTAGGTCAGGCACTGAAGGTGAAAGCGGGTAACAATGCTATGGACGCCACCGTACTGGAAATCACCAAAGATGGCGTTCGTGTACAGCTGACTTCTGGTATGTCAATGATTGTACGCGCAGAACACTTGTTGTTCTGAAACGGAGGCCAAGCCTGGCATGAACACTTTTTTTAAGCTCACCGCGCTGGCGGGCCTGTTTGCCATAACAGGTCATGCTTTTGCAGTGGACGATATCACCCGTGTTGATCAAATTCCGGTACTCAAGGAAGAGACGCAGCACGCGACGGTGAGCGAGCGCGTGACCTCACGTTTTACCCGTTCGCACTATCGTCAGTTCGATCTCGATCAGGCCTTCTCGGCCAAAATCTTTGACCGCTATCTGAACTTGCTGGATTACAGCCATAACGTTTTGCTCGCCAGTGATGTCGAGCAGTTCGCTAAGCGCAAATCCGAGGTGGGTGACGAGTTGCGTTCAGGCAAGCTGGATCTGTTCTACGATCTCTACAACCTGTCGCAAAAGCGCCGCTTCGAACGCTATCAGTACGCGCTGAAAGTGCTGGAACGTCCGATGGACTTTACCGGCAACGACACCTTTAATCTGGACCGCAGTAAAGCACCCTGGCCGAAAGATGAAGCCGAGTTGAATGCGCTGTGGGACGGCAAAGTGAAATACGACGAACTGAGCCTGAAGCTCACGGGCAAAGATGAAAAAGAGATCCGTGACACGCTGACGCGCCGTTACAAATTTGCCATTCGTCGTCTGGCGCAGACCAACAGTGAGGATGTCTTCTCGCTGGCCATGACGGCCTTTGCGCACGAAATCGATCCGCACACCAACTATCTCTCTCCGCGCAACACCGAACAGTTCAATACTGAAATGAGCCTGTCTCTGGAAGGTATCGGCGCGGTGCTGCAGATGGATGATGATTACACGGTGATCAATTCGATGGTCGCAGGTGGTCCGGCATCCAAGAGTAAAGCGATTAGCGTCGGTGATCGTATTGTCGGTGTGGGTCAAACTGGCCAGAACATGGTTGATGTGATCGGCTGGCGTCTTGATGACGTGGTTGCGCTGATCAAAGGCCCGAAAGGCAGCAAGGTTCGTCTGGAAATTCTGCCAGCCGGAAAAGGCACCAAAACCCGTATCGTTACCCTGACCCGTGAGCGTATCCGTCTGGAAGACCGCGCGGTGAAAATGTCGGTGAAAACCGTGGGTAAAGAGAAGGTGGGAGTCCTGGATATTCCGGGCTTCTATGTGGGGCTGACCGACGATGTGAAAGTGCAGCTGCAGAAGCTTGAAAAGCAGAACGTCAGCAGCGTAATTATCGACCTGCGCAGTAACGGCGGCGGTGCGCTGACGGAAGCGGTTTCACTCTCTGGACTGTTTATTCCTTCTGGTCCGGTGGTTCAGGTCCGCGATAATAACGGTAAAGTCCGTGAAGATGCCGACAACGACGGCGTGGTTTACTACAAAGGCCCGCTGGTGGTCCTGGTTGACCGCTTCAGTGCGTCCGCGTCTGAAATCTTTGCCGCTGCCATGCAGGATTACGGCCGTGCGCTGATTGTGGGCGAACCGACGTTCGGTAAAGGGACCGTTCAGCAGTACCGTTCCCTGAACCGTATTTACGATCAGATGCTGCGTCCGGAATGGCCAGCGCTGGGGTCGGTTCAGTACACCATTCAGAAATTCTACCGTGTGAATGGCGGCAGTACGCAGCGTAAAGGCGTGACGCCAGACATCATCATGCCGACAGGTACGGAAGAGACGGAAACCGGCGAGAAGTTTGAAGATAACGCCTTGCCGTGGGACAGCATCAATGCCGCGACCTATGTCAAAGCCGGTGATATGACCCAGTTTGGTCCGGAATTGCTGAAAGACCATAACGAACGCATCGCGAAAGATCCTGAATTCCAGTACATCATGAAGGACATTGCTCGCTTCAATGCCATGAAGGATAAACGGAATATTGTTTCTCTGAACTACGCTCAGCGTGAGAAAGAGAACAACGAGGATGACGCAACCCGTCTGGCGCGTATCAACGACCGCTTCAAACGCGAAGGCAAGCCGTTGCTCAAGAAACTGGACGATCTGCCTAAAGATTACCAGGAGCCGGATCCGTATCTGGACGAGACGGTGCATATCGCACTTGACCTGGCGAATCTGGAAAAAGAGAAGCCTGCCGAGCAGCCCGCTCCGGCAAAATAATCTCCCAACAGGCACAAGACATTGTGCCTGTTTCTTTTTGTTCTGCATCCTTCCGTCAGCCAGCTTTCCAATTGTGTAAAGTTGTGTCTTTCTGGTGACTTACGCCCGCCGGATGCTTGAAAATAGCCGCAATACCCATACGATGTGGGTAATCGCATAGTGCGTTTTGTTAAACTGAGGTAAAAAGAAAATTATGATGCGAATCGCGCTCTTCCTGCTCACCAACCTGGCGGTGATGGTGGTTTTCGGGCTCGTGCTAAGCCTGACAGGAATTCAGTCGAGCAGCGTTCAGGGTCTGTTGATTATGGCGCTGCTGTTTGGTTTTGGTGGCTCTTTCATTTCCCTGCTGATGTCGAAGTGGATGGCACTGAAATCGGTAGGCGGTGAGGTCATTGAGCAACCGCGTAACGATATGGAACAGTGGCTGATGAATACAGTGGCGCAGCAATCCCGTCAGGCCGGTATCGCCATGCCGCAGGTCGCCATTTACCATGCTCCGGATATTAACGCTTTCGCCACGGGTGCCCGTCGTGATGCGTCACTGGTTGCCGTGAGCACCGGTCTGCTGCAGAACATGAGCCGTGACGAAGCCGAAGCGGTTATTGCCCACGAGATCAGCCATATTGCCAACGGCGACATGGTGACCATGACCCTGATTCAGGGCGTAGTGAACACCTTCGTTATCTTCATCTCCCGTATTCTGGCGCAGATTGCGGCAGGTTTTATGGGCGGGAACCGCGACGAAGGCGAAGAGAGCAACGGTAACCCGCTGATCTACTTTGCCGTCTCAATGGTGCTGGAGTTGGTATTCGGTATTCTGGCCAGCATCATCACCATGTGGTTCTCACGTCACCGTGAATTCCACGCGGATGCCGGCTCTGCGAAGCTGGTCGGTCGTGAGAAGATGATTGCTGCCCTGCAGCGTCTGAAAACCAGCTACGAGCCGCAGGAAGCGAACAGCATGATGGCCTTCTGCATCAACGGTAAATCAAAATCGCTGAGCGAGCTGTTTATGTCTCACCCGCCGCTGGATAAGCGTATTGAAGCGCTGCGCAGTGGGGAATACCTGAAGTAAGTAAAGCAGCGTACTAAGCCGGGCAGGAGACCACTCCGCCCGGCTTTTTTTATGCCTGAACCCTGGGCTGGGTCACCCGCAGGCCGCTGACGATAGCCGCAAGGGTGGCAAGTACACCGGCGGTGAGAAGTGCAGCATGGTTGCCGTTCTGGCCAGCGAGGTTAAACATCAGGGCGACCAGCGCCGCACCGGTGCTTTGTCCCAACAGACGCGCGGTCCCCAGCATGCCGCTGGCCCCACCGCTGCGATGACGCGGTGCCGAAGTAATAATGGTGTGGTTGTTAGGGGACTGGAACAGGCCAAACCCCGCTCCGCACAGCACCATGCGCCAGATGATATCCAGGTCTGAAGGCGACGACGGCAGCAGTGCCAGCGCGAAAAGCCCCGTCGCCATCACCGCCAGCCCCAGCGCACCCAACAAACCGGCGTGAACGCGTTCGATCAGATAGCCCGCCAGCGGGGCCATCACCATTGTTGCCAGCGGCCACGGGGTTAACAGCAGCCCGGTCTCTACTTCTGAACGGCCGACCACATTCTGCAGGAAGAACGGCAGCGAAACCAGGGCCAGCATCTGGGCGCAGAACGAACAGACAGAGGTGCAAATGGAGAGTGAAAAGAGGGGGATCCGCAGCAGATCAACCGGCAGTAAAGGCACCGGCAGAGCAAGCTGGCGGCGAACAAAGAAGAAGCCTGTCACCAGCAGCGCGAGGAGTTCCACCCCGGTAAGCATCAACGATTGCCCCTGCGCAAAACCGCTCAGGGCGGTAATCAGCAGACCAAAGGTGAGGGCATTCATCACCGCGCTCGCCACGTCGAAGCGCGGCATAGTGCTTTTCGGGCCGTTAGCGGGAAGAAAACGCAGGGCAAAGAAGATGGCCACCATTCCCAAAGGCACGTTTATGGCAAACAGCCATTGCCAGGACGCCACGGACAGGATCGCCGCCGCGATGGTTGGCCCGGCAGCGGAAGAGACGGCGACAATAAACGAGTTTATCCCCATCCCGCGGCCCAGATGGCGCTGCGGATAAATTAAGCGGATCAGCGCCGTGTTGACGCTCATGAGCGCCGCGCCGCCAAAACCTTGCGCAATGCGCGCCAGCGTCAGGGTATGCAGTGAATCCGACAGGGCACATAACAATGAGGTGAGAGTGAAAACCACCAGACCGCACTGATACACCCGACGGTAACCAAACATATCGCCGAGGAATGAGAACGAAAGCAGCGAAACCACAATCGCAATCTGGTAGGCGTTAACAATCCATATCGAACTGGCCGGGGAGGCATGCAGGTCGCTGGCGATGGTTGGCAGGGCAACGTTTGCAATGGCACCGTCAAGAACGGCCATTGAGATACCAATAATGATGGTTGCTATCGCGCCATAGCGCTGGGGTAAAGGCAGACCATCGGAAAGATTCTTTTCCATCAGGAGTAAAAAGCTCAGCGTGAAATTATTCTCAGGGTAACTATTTTAGCACTGTTACTGGCGCGATATGTCGCAGATTTGTAACGAAGTAAACGGGGACTGATTGCAGGTGACATGACGGGAACTTATAATAAAAACCGGTTCTGATTTTTATAAAACACTCTCTATGAGGTGGTAAATGGCTATTGCGGATTTGGATAAACAGCCAGATTCTGTTTCTTCCGTGCTGAAGGTGTTTGGCATCTTACAGGCGCTCGGGGAAGAGCGTGAGATTGGTATTACAGAGTTGTCGCAGCGTGTGATGATGTCGAAAAGCACCGTTTATCGCTTTTTGCAAACCATGAAGTCACTGGGGTACGTTGCCCAGGAAGGCGAGTCTGAAAAATACTCTCTGACGCTGAAACTGTTCGAGCTGGGCGCCCGTGCATTGCAAAATGTTGACCTGATCCGCAGCGCTGATATTCAGATGCGTGAAATCTCGCGTCTGACCAAAGAGACCATCCATCTCGGCGCGCTGGATGAAGACAGTATTGTTTACATCCATAAAATCGACTCCATGTATAACCTGCGTATGTATTCACGCATTGGACGTCGCAACCCGCTCTACAGTACCGCTATCGGTAAGGTTCTGCTGGCGTGGCGCGATCGCGATGAGGTGAAGCAGATCCTCGAGGGCGTGGAGTACAAACGCAGCACTGAACGAACCATAACCAATACGGATGCGCTGTTAACGGTGCTCGATCAGGTGCGTGAGCAGGGGTATGGCGAGGATAACGAAGAACAGGAAGAAGGGCTGCGCTGCATCGGCGTGCCGGTGTTTGACCGCTTTGGTGTGGTGATTGCGGGCCTGAGTATCTCTTTCCCGACCCTCCGCTTCTCCGAAGAGCGTTTGCACGAGTACGTGGCGATTCTGCACACGGCCGCGCGTAAAATTTCTGAACAGATGGGTTATCACGACTACCCGTTTTAATCGTTGTTAGCTTAGCATAAAAAACGCCGCATCTGTTGCGGCGTTTTTGTGTCTGAGGCCAGGAGAGGGGTTAGCCATTATCAATGACAACGGACGTTTTACGCAGCACAGGGCAGTTGGTTAAACCAATAATCCCGCTGTCAGTATGCAGATATTGCGCCGTGCTCAGACCTTGCGCGGTTAAGTATTTACATTGAATGCCGAGTCCGGCTGCATTTTCGTTGCTTCCCGCGAGCACGCCATAACCCGTTAACAGAAGACCCGTCCAGACGACGGCCAGTGCAATAATTGTTCGAATGATTAATCGCATCATTACCTCTTTTATCGTTGTTATCATACATTCAGCCTAAACGGTTTACGCTCTGAAACAAGTGCAGAATTCTTAAAAAGGGGTGATGGCGATACAGTTAGTCCTTGTTTAAGATAAGCGTGTTAACCTGGTGGCATCAGGTCTTTAAACGGAGTGTGGAGTGAAAAAAATACGCTGGGTGATTCTGATTATCGTGCTGATAGCGTGCGTGGTGTTATGGACGCAGACTATCAATGTGATGTGCGATCAGGATGTACAGTTTTTTAGCGGCGTTTGCGCAATCAATAAGTTTATTCCGTGGTAATACGCATTTTTTCTCAAGGTGATTTCCTTCCTTCGCGCCAGTGGTAAAATAGACGTTTTTATTGAGGTGGTGAAATGGGTGAGTTACTGAATTCAGGGCTGCTGAATATGGCATCCCTGATGATGTCTTTGGTGGTGCTGCTTGTGGGCCTGGTCGTTTGGTTTTTCGTGAACCGCGCCAGTTCACGTACGAACGAGCAGATCGAACTGCTGGAAGCGCTGCTCGATCAGCAAAAGCGCCAGAATGCGTTGCTTCGCCGTTTGTGTGAAGCGAACGAACCGGAAGAAAAAGACGCGCCGAAAGACACGGTTGCTGAAGACAAGAAAGACGAAGACGACTTTATCCGCCTGGTGGCTGAGCGTTAATCTTTTTGCGTTGGGAGGTGGCCGTGGTCTGGAAAAATCCCTGGTATGACCCCTCCCTGAACCATCACACCCCAAACGGTTTTCGTAATACCCAACCTGGTGGACATCAGCCCGGCGACCTTGACCGCTGGCGTAAAGCGCGTAAAGAGGCCGGTCTACCGAAACCGCCCACACTGGGTTATGACAATTTTATCCGCCAGTGGTGGCAACCCGCTGTGCTGACGCAACCGCATGAAGATGGCGTATGGTGGCTGGGGCATGCGAGCGTGTTGCTGCAGATGGACGGCAATATCCTCCTGACCGATCCGGTATTTTCACGGCGTGCTTCTCCGCTTCCTTTTCTCGGACCACAGCGCAGGACGCCTCCCGCACTGTCTGTCGACAAGCTTCAGCGACTTGATGCGGTCGTGATCTCCCATAATCACTACGATCATCTTGATGACGCGACCATTCGCCGTATTCTCAGGCGTTTTCCCAATGTGCAACTCTTTGTTCCTCTTGGCCTGGCTGCCTGGTTTCGACGTCGGGGAGCAAAACAGGTGGTTGAACTCGACTGGTGGCAAAGTTTCACCTGGCAGGGAATGACGCTCACCGCTGTACCGGCGCAGCACTGGAGTATGCGCACGCCGTGGAACCGCAATCGCTCGTTATGGTGCGGCTGGGTTATGGAAGGACGACACCACCGTTTCTGGTTCAGCGGTGACACCGGGTATTCCCCTGAACTGCTGTTGATACCGGAACGTCTGGGGCCGGTTGATGTTGCCGCATTACCGATTGGTGCCTATGCCCCAAGATGGTTCATGGCTGTCCATCATATGGATCCGCAATCGGCAGTGGCATTATGGCAGCAACTGGGGTCTCCACTGGCGTTTCCCATTCACTGGGGCGTGTTTGAGCTGGCGGATGAAGCGCTGGATGAACCCGTGCAGGAGTTAATTACTGCGCTAGATAATTTAGCACCAGTTAATCATTCCTTCAGAATATTGAAAATTGGTGAATATTTATCCTTATAAACGAAGCGACAGGTTTCAGCATATATTCTGTATAAACGGGGGCGTGAGATTGTTTTATTTTTATCGAAACGTTTTGCTTGCCTTCTTTTGATGCAGCGTCATAAAAATTTCATTATTTTGGTGCATAACACTGTTTATAACCTGGTGCATTTTAATACAGCAGCGGGCAGATTATTAACACTGTTTTTTCCCTGAAACAATTTGGTCGCGTTACAATGATTTAAGCATAACTTTTCACAAATTGTTCTAACTCAATCATTGCGTAAGATTTCTTTTCCCGTTTGCTGGACGCTTTGGAATGATTGAGCTATGTTAAAAATGTCTTAGATTACAGCGACTGTGAGAGCATCGCTGGGGCTTTGTAACGTAGCAGGGCTGTCTGTTCGCGATGCGCATAATTGTGCAGAACCTGGCAGGCACTGTTCGAATTTGTGCGGCGGATCGAGACATGTTTAAAAATGGCTTGCCATATTAAACATTGTGTGTGATAACACGTTTTGGGTCAAACGAGGTACAGTTCTGTTTATGTGTGGCATTTTCAGTAAAGAAGTCCTGAGTAAACACGTTGTCGTTGAATACCGCTTCTCTGCCGAACCTTATATTAGTGCCTCATGCAGTAATGTCTCAGTTTTATCTCAGTTAATGCCTGCGGGCTAAGAAAACACTCTAAGGAATTTTGCAAATGGCAAAGATTAAAGGTCAAGTTAAGTGGTTCAACGAGTCTAAAGGTTTTGGTTTCATTACTCCTGCTGACGGCAGCAAAGACGTGTTCGTACACTTCTCTGCAATCCAGGGTAACGGCTTCAAAACTCTGGCTGAAGGCCAGAACGTTGAGTTCGAAATTCAGGATGGCCAGAAAGGCCCTGCTGCAGTTAACGTAACTGCTATCTGATCGAACCGCTGCTGACTGAAACGCGCCGCGTTTCAATCTCAGATATAAAGCCTCGCATCTCGCGGGGCTTTTTTATGTCCCTTATCTTTCAAAATATTACGATCTGCGGCCTTGTTAGTAACTTGTTGCAAAGCTGCGAGGTTCGTAGCACTGTTTCGCCACCTTCTTGTCGGCTTTTCCCGTTAAATCAGGGCGTTGTTTTACAGCCCTGGGGTACAGGTGAAAAAGAAATTGATAACAACCGCTGGAAATTTCACACCGGCGCGTTTTGCTCTGCTCTGTCTGGCGATTTTTTGTAGTCTGGCGTTTCTGTTGGGCCGCGTTGCCTGGCTGCAAATCGTCAAGCCTGACAATCTGGTGAAGCAGGAAGATATGCGCTCCCTCCGTCAGCTGGCGATTGATGCGCCGCGCGGCATGATAATGGATCGCGAAGGTCGTCCGCTGGCGGTGAGTGTGCCCGTCCGGGCCGTCTGGGCCGATCCCAAAACGGTGCTGGCAAAAGGAGGCGTCGGCGTTGATGAACGCTGGCAGGCGTTAGCGAACGCGCTGCATCTCTCGCTGGATACCCTCTCGGCACGCATCAACGCCAATCCCCAGGGGCGTTTCATTTACCTGGCCCGCCAGGTGGATCCCGCGCAGGCAAAGTGGATCGACAAATTGAATTTGCCCGGCATTAATTTACGCGATGAGTCCCGCCGTTTTTATCCGGCCGGCCATGTGGCCGCGAACCTGATTGGTTTCACCAACATCGACGGGCAGGGCATTGAAGGTGTAGAGAAGAGCTTCAATACGCAACTGACGGGCAAGGCAGGGGTGCGGCAGGTGAGGGAAGACCGCTATGGTCGCGTGGTTGAAAACCTGACAGAAGTTGCCCCCGTACCGGCGCATAACATCCAGTTGAGTATTGACGAGCGGCTGCAAACCATCACCGAAGATGCACTCGATAATGCCGTGGTCTGGAATAAGGCCGAGTCAGGCGCCTCCGTATTAATTAATATCCCCACCGGGGAAATACTCGCTATGGCCAGCTATCCGGATTTCAACCCCAATAACCGGGAAGGGGCGACAATAAACGATTTTCGCAATCGTGCGATCAGCGATACGTTCGAACCTGGTTCGACCGTCAAACCGCTGGTGCTGATGACCGCCCTGCAGCAGGGGCTGGTCAAGCCGGACAGCGTGATTGACACGCACCCGTACACCCTTGACGGGCATCGTATCCGCGACGTCGGTTACTATCCCGAACTGAGCATGACCGGCATTCTGCAAAAATCGAGCGACACAGGCGTGTCCCGCCTCTCCCTGGCAATGCCGGTCCAGCATCTTCTCGATACCTATCGAAACTTTGGTTTTGGCACCCCAACCGAGCTTGGCCTGACGGGGGAGAGCGCGGGACTGTTGCCGCAGCGTAAATACTGGAGCCAGCTCGACCGCGCGACCTTTGCTTTCGGCTACGGGCTGATGGTCACGCCGCTGCAGCTGGCGCACGTCTACGCCACCATTGGAGGCTTCGGGCTTGAGCGTCCTCTTTCCATTACCCGTATTGATCCCCCCGTTATGGGCCACCGCGTTATGCCAGAAGAGATTGCGCATGAGGTAGAGCATATGATGGAGAGCGTCGCGCTACCCGGCGGCGGCGGGGTGAAGGCCGCCGTGCGCGATTACAGGGTAGCGGTGAAAACCGGTACGGCAAAGAAAATTGATGATAGCGGAAAATATGTCGATAAATACGTCGCCTACACCGCGGGCGTTGCTCCTGCCAGCGATCCGCGCTTTGCCCTGGTGGTGGTGATTAACGACCCGCAAAACGGGGCATACTATGGGGGGGCCGTCTCTGCTCCCGTGTTCAGCGAGATTATGGGTAACGTGCTACGTCTGGAAAATGTGAAACCTGACGGCTTACCGGCGGGCTCCGATCACCTGATCGTTATGCGCTAACCGGGCGTTTATAACCAGGGCGAATAGCGGTACACTTCGCCCTTTGATTATGCTCCGGAGTCACCATGTCCTTCAGTTGTCCCCTTTGCCACGCGGTCCTGACGCGTTCAGATAAAAGTTATACCTGTCCGCAGGGGCATCAGTTTGATATGGCGAAAGAAGGCTACGTTAATCTTCTGCCGGTGCAGCACAAGCGCTCCCGCGATCCAGGCGACAGCGCAGAGATGATGCAGGCGCGCCGTGCGTTTCTTGATGCCGGGCATTATCTGCCGCTGCGTGAGACGGTCGCACATACACTGAATGACATCCTCGCTGGCTCAGCAACCGCCCTGCTCGATATCGGCTGCGGGGAAGGGTACTACACCGCACGGTTTGCGGAGATTGCACGTGAGAAGGGCGCGCAGACCTTCGGTCTGGATGTCTCGAAAGTGGCGATTCGCGCGGCGGCAAAGCGTTACGCTGACGTGACGTTCTGTGTGGCGTCCAGCCACCGGCTGCCGTTTGACGATGCCAGCATGGACGCGGTTGTCCGCATTTACGCGCCCTGTAAGGCCGAGGAACTTGCGCGCGTAGTGAAGCCTGGCGGATGGGTGGTTACCGTGACGCCAGGACCGCGTCATCTGATGGAGCTGAAGGGGCTAATCTACGATGAGGTGCGTCTGCATGCTCCCCATTCAGAACAGCTGGCCGGTTTTGCCCTGAAGCAGGCGCAAACCGTCGCGTATGAGATGACGCTGACGGGGGATGAGGCCAGCGCGCTGTTGCAGATGACGCCGTTCGCGTGGCGGGCAAAACCGGAGGTGTGGGAAACGCTAGCGGCGCAGTCCACATTCCGCTGCCAGACGGATTTCAGTATCCACATCTGGCAGCGCGAAGATTAACCAGCGAAGTGTGCCCAGAGGATCTGGGCGCCAATGCCAATTAACACAATCCCCCCCAGGATCTCGGCGCGTTTACCCAGCAGCGGGCCGATAAACCGTCCGACCATCATGCCCAGCGTGGACATAATCAGCGTGGCACAGCCAATGGCCAGCGCGGTGGCGATAATATTGACCTGCAGGAATGCCAGACCGACGCCGACGGCCATCGCATCCAGGCTGGTGGCGATGGCCGTCGTGACCAGCAGCCAGAATCCGTGGCGGTGCTGGGGCTCCTCAGCGTCATCATCACTGCCGCGAAAACCTTCAATCACCATTCGACCGCCGAGAAATACCAGCAGGACAAATGCAATCCAGTGGTTCCACTCTAATATAAACTGGCTTGCGAGCATGCCCAGGCCCCAGCCGATAAGCGGAGTCAGCGTTTCGATAGCGCCAAAAATGAGACCGGTACGCAGGGCTTCTGAGAATTTAGGTTTGTGAAGCGTGGCGCCTTTTCCGATGGAAGCAGCAAACGCGTCCATGGACATGCCAAAAGCGAGAAGGATCGTAGCGGAGATATTCATAACAGCGTCCAGACCGGGGATATCCATATGACACATCACTGCCCCCAGTAAACAGCAGTTGATGTATCTATGGTCTCGCCTGATCGCACTGCACAGAAAATGTGCTGATAGCGATCCGTACGTGCCACGTTTTTCAACGAGTATGTTGACACGCACATTTCCTGCGCACAGGAAATCGGCTACTCCCCAACGACGGGCGCAACCTTAACATATTTTGAGAATATAAAACAACAATGAAGAAGCATTATTTAGACTGATGATTGATAACGATTTTCATTTGTCTTTAAGCGTGAAAATAACGTTAAAAAAAGCGATCAAATTAACGGTGGGGATATAGCTCAGGCTATATTTCGTGTGCGAATCAGACACAGAATATAGCCGATGCTATATATCTAACTCACTGAGTTTTAACAAGTAAGTGGTATATCTTTTCCAGGTCGTCAATATTCTTCACCCGAATAAGCAGGCGGCGCTGTTCTAATTGCATCACCAGCACACCGTCTTCGGATAAATTCATCTCTTTAATACGGTTATATTCTATCCAGACATTGGCGAAGAAAAACCCACGGGATTTAAAAATGATTTTTGGCGTGCGGATCCAGAACAGATAAATCGCCATTAATGCCAGCGCACATAATAACCATGTGGTTAATATTGCACCATGGCTGGTAACGTTATTGTAAATCAGAATGACGATCAGACCCGCGAAGATAAACGCATCCACGCGTCCGCGTCGCAGAAGGGGAAGGGAGAGCAGCGTCTCGCCGTGGCGGCGGGGCATGATGAACTCGTCATAGATCGCGTAAGCCAGAAGGGCAACAATAAATAAAACCAGTACGATGTCCGTGACAGTCATTCATCCTCCAGATAAAAAAAGCCGGGGGCATGCCCCCGGCGGTTAAC